>JAVLFO010000389.1:0-9929 GCA_046052805.1 Aquabacterium sp.
CGCAGCAGCACCTCGCCCGAGCCATCGTCCATGCGAACGATGAGCTGTCGCCGCCCACGGGCTTCGATGCGGTTGTCGCGCACCACGCCTTCAACCTGCACCGTCTGGCCGTCGCGGGCATCGCGCAGCAAGGTCAGCTGGGTCTCGTCTTCGTAACGCAGGGGCAGGTGCAGGGCCAAATCGATGTCGCGCCGCAGACCCAGCTTGTCCATGGCCTTTTGCGGGGCCGAGCGGGCGTCGCTCCCGGCCGATTTGGCGGAGCCGCTGGATGCCGATGGCTTGGACGACGCATGTGGCGCCACGCTGACCCCTGATCTGCCTGTTTTTGACGATGCGGCATTGTGCCCGCTTGCAAACGCACCCCCCTCCTGGGGGACAATGCGCGGTTTCCTTTGGCACGGGACCTGTCCGTCCCTCAATGGCATGAACCCAACACCTGCACCGGCGGCACGCACGCCCTACACCCTGAGCGACTTCGACTTCGAGTTGCCGACCGACCTGATCGCTCAGCACCCGGCCGCTGAGCGCAGCGCCTCGCGCCTGCTCGATGGCCGTGGCGACGAGCCCGTGGACCGCGTGTTTCGCGAATTGCCCGAGTTGCTGCGCGCCGGCGACCTGCTGGTCTTCAACAACACCCGCGTCATCAAGGCACGCCTGTACGGCGCCAAGGCTTCCGGCGGCGCCGTCGAAGCCTTGGTCGAGCGCGTGCTGCCCAACTGCGAGGTGCTGGCCCACATGCGCGCCAGCAAGTCGCCCAAAGCGGGCAGCGTGGTGCGCTTTGCCGATGCTTTTGACGCCGAGGTGCTGGGCCGTGGCGGCCCTGATGACGGGCTCTTCCACCTTCGACTGTCGGGTGAGCCTTTGGCGCTATTAGAGCAACACGGCCACGTGCCCTTGCCGCCCTACATCACGCATGCCGACGACCAGGATGACGTGCGCCGCTACCAAACGGTGTTCGCCTCCGCGCCGGGCGCCGTGGCCGCACCGACCGCAGCCCTGCACTTCGACGAGGCCTTGCTCGATCGCTTGAGCGCACGCGGCATTGCCCGTGCCGAAGTGACCCTGCACGTGGGCGCAGGCACCTTTCAGCCGGTGCGCACCGACGACCTGTCAGAGCACAAGATGCACAGCGAATGGTTTGAGGTGCCTCAGACCACGGCCGATGCCATCCGGGCCACCAAGGCCGCTGGTGGGCGCATCGTGAGCGTGGGCACCACCACCTTGCGCGCCCTCGAGTCGGCCGCCCTGCACGCCTCGCCGCAAGAGATCTTGCAGGTGGGCAGCCGCGACACCGACATCTTCATCACCCCCGGCTTTGACTTCAAGGTCGTGGACGTGTTGGTGACCAACTTTCACCTGCCCAAGAGCACCTTGATGATGCTTGTCAGTGCCTTGGCAGGCTACGAACACATCCGTGCGCTGTACCGGCACGCCATCGAGCAGCGCTACCGATTCTTCAGCTACGGCGATGCCATGCTGATTGAGCGCTGACCTTGCAACGCCTCGATCCGTCTGCACCGCCATGTTTGCCCCGCACCACCGACCGCTCCACGCCAGCCAACCATCGACACCGGCCACGAGCCTGCGCCATGCCCTTTGGTTGGCAGCGTGCCTGATCCTGCTCTTTGTGGGGCTGGGTGCCGCTCGGCCTGCGGTCGCTGCGCCGACCTACGTGATCGACCAAGCCAGCGTCATGCCTGGACCTTGCACCCACCTGCAAGAAGGGCACCCGGTGCACCTGCCCGATGACTGGCGGGCACAGGGCCTCAAGCCGCCAGGCGTGGCTTGCTACCGTGCCCACCTGTTCATGCCGCGCTCGCCCACCGTGCCTTGGGCTTTGCGCATCGACCGCCTGCCGGGCAACCACCGCATCACCGTCAATGGCGTGCAACTGAGCACACGCCACATGGAAAGCGACAACATCACCAGCATGGCGACGCTGCCCTACCTGATCGAGCTGCCCGTCAATGTGCTGCTCGCGGGTGACAACGACATCGAAATCGATGTCCGCATGAACCCCTTCCGCAAGCCAGGCGTTGCGCCACTGGAAGCTGGCCCGCTGGCCGACATGCGTGACGATTTCGACCGCTGGGTGGACTTGACCGTGTACCTGCCGCAAATGCTCAACATGAGCGTGGCAGGCATGGCATTGTTCATTTTGCTCGCTTGGCGTTCGCGTCCGCGCGACATGATCTTTGGCTACTTCGGGGCCTTGATGCTGCTCATGTGCGGCCGCAACGCACTGTACTTTGTCGAGACCATCGGCTGGCCTACGCCAGTCGTAGACTGGATGTTCTATGCCAGTCACGCGGTGACCACCTACTACCAGGTGATGTTTGGACTGAGCTACGCCAACATCAAAACGGCCAAGCTGCAATGGCCTTTGCGCATCGTCGGCTTTGGTCTGCCTTTGTTGGGCTTGACGGTGATGGGCACGCCCTACCTGGACACCATGCGCCTGATCGCCTACCCCTTGATGATGGGCGGCGGTGTACTGATCGTCTTGAAGATCGTACAAACGGCCTGGACCAAGCACTGGATGGAGGCCGTTGCCATGACCTTGGGGCCCGTGGGCACCGTGGTCAGCATGACGCACGACTACCTGTTCCTCACGCCCTTGCTTGACGTGACCGACCTGTACTGGACGCCCTACTTCGCGCCCATCATCTTCCTGGGCTTTGCGCTGACGCTGATGCGCAAGTTCATCGAGGCCATGAGTTTGTCGGAGCGCATGAATGTGACGCTGGAAGAGCGCGTGGCCGAACGCACCCGCGCCCTGGAAGTCGCCAACCAATCCAAGACCCGCTTCTTGGCAGCTGCCAGCCATGACCTGCGCCAACCCACGGCGGCCATTGGCCTGCTTGTGAGCCTGCTGCGCCAACAAGCCAAGGCGCCCGAGACGCGTGAATTGGCCAACATGCTGGACGAGGCCGTGGCTTCGATGGAGTCGCTGCTGGTGGGCCTGCTGGACATCTCCAAGCTCGATGCCGGCGCAGTCAAGCCTGAATTCCAATCGGTGTGCCTGCAAGACGTGTTTCAGGCCGTGCGTGTGCACGAACAAAGCGCCGCTGACGGCAAAGGCTTGAGCCTGCGCTTTCGGCTGCCCAAGGCCACCGATGGGCAGCACCTCATGGTGCTGACCGACCCCATGCTGCTGCACAGCGTGCTGCGCAACTTGGTGGCCAACGCGATCCGCTACACCGAGGGTGGTGGCGTGCTGGTGGCCGCGCGCCGCCGGGGCAAACACCGCCTGCGCATCGAGGTGTGGGACACCGGCATTGGCATCGCACCCGAACAACGCGAGCGCATCTTTGAAGAGTTCTACCAAGTCGGCAACAGCGCGCGCGACCGCAACCGCGGCATTGGCCTGGGCCTGGCCATCGTGAGGCGCACCGCCTCGGTGCTGGGTGAGCACATCACACTGAATTCACGCCTGGGGCGCGGCTCATGCTTTGCCATCGAGCTGCCGCTCAACCTGGTACCAGCCCTGCCTCGCGCCCCCGTTGAAGCCCCCCGCCAACCATTGAGTGGCCGAGTGATCTGGCTGGTCGAAGACGACATGCTGCTGCGCCGTGCTCTGGGTGAGATGCTGCACAGCTGGGGTGCCATGACCCGCACCTGGGCCGATGGCGAGGCCATGCTCGAAGACCTGCCGATCTTGCTGCGCGACATGGACGACGAGCACCTGCCGGACACCCTGATCACCGACTACCGCTTGCCAGGCATGAACGGCTTGCAATTGAGCCAGACCTTGATGGTGCATTTGCGCGCCCAAGGTCGCCAGCTGCAGACCCTGATTGTCTCGGGCGACACCGACCCCACCGAGCTGGCCCGCCTGAGCGACTCGGGCTTGGAAGTGCTCGCCAAGCCCTTCCGCAGCGAACGCTTGCTCGAACGCCTCAACGCCCGCCGCACCAGCGTCGACGCCGCACATCACACCCCACGACGCACGCCAGACCTTGGCCAACAAGCCGCCTGAGCCTGACCACACCATGCTGAACTTTGAACTGATCAAGACCGAAGGCCACGCCCGACGCGGCCGCCTGACCCTCAACCACGGCGTGGTCGAGACCCCCATCTTCATGCCTGTGGGCACCTACGGCACGGTCAAGGGCGTGATGCCCCAATCGTTGCACGACATGGGCGCGCAAATCATCTTGGGCAACACCTTCCACCTGTGGATGCGCCCGGGCTTGGACATCATGAAGCAGTTTGGCGGCCTGCACAAATTTGAGAACTGGCACAAGCCCATCCTGACGGACTCGGGTGGCTTTCAGGTGTGGTCGCTCGGCGAGATGCGCAAGATCAGCGAAGAAGGCGTGCGCTTTGCCTCGCCGGTCAATGGCGACAAGCTGTTCTTGACGCCCGAGATCAGCATGCAGATCCAGACCATCTTGAACTCTGACATCGTCATGCAGTTCGACGAATGCACGCCCTACTGGAAAGGCGACAAGAGCCTGGGCCACATCACGACCGAACGCGAAGCCCGCGCCTCGATGGAACTCAGCCTGCGCTGGGCCAAGCGCTGCCAGGCCGAGTTCGACAAGCTGCAAAACCCCAACGCCCTGTTCGGCATCGTGCAAGGTGGCATGTTCCCTAACCTGCGCGAAGCCTCTCTGGCCGCGCTGGCCGACATGAACCTGCCAGGCTACGCCATTGGCGGTGTCAGTGTGGGCGAGCCCAAAGACGAGATGCTGCGCGTGATGAACCACATCACCCCCCAGCTGCCAGCCAACAAGCCGCGCTACCTGATGGGTGTGGGCACCCCCGAAGACCTGGTCGCCGGCGTGGCCACCGGGGTCGACATGTTCGACTGCGTGATGCCCACCCGCAACGCGCGCAACGGCCACCTCTTCACACGCTTTGGCGACCTGCGCCTGCGCAACGCGCGCAACAAAGCTGACGAGCGCCCAATCGATGAGACCTGCAGCTGCTACACCTGCCAGAACTTCAGCCGCGCCTACCTGCACCACCTCGATCGTTGCGGCGAGATGCTCGGCCCCATGCTGACGACCATCCACAACCTGCACTACTACCTCAACCTGATGAAGGAAGTGCGCCAGGCCTTGGACGAGGGCCGCTTTGCAGCCTTCCAGCAGCAGTTCGCCACCGACCGCGCCCGAGGCGTTTGACCCCAGCGCATGCTCAAAGCCCTGCTCAAGGCCATCCAAGGCCTGATCACCACGCTGGGCATTTGGGTCCTGGCGGCCCTGCTGCTGTTCGAGGAATGGGGCTGGGAGCGCCTGGCCGGTGTCCTCGCCTGGTTCGGTCGACTGCCAGGCTTGCGCTGGATCGAATCGCGCATCCGGCACTTGCCGCCCTATGCCTCACTGGCGCTCTTCCTGATCCCCGTGCTGACCTTGTTGCCGGTCAAGCTGCTGGCCTTGTACTGGCTGAGCCACGGGCACACCGCGCTGGGCATTGGCGTGATCATCGCGGCCAAGGTGGGCGGCACGGCCATCACCGCGCGGCTGTTCATGCTCACCCAAGCCACTTTGATGCAGTTGGCGTGGTTCGCTCGCTGGTTTGCTCGCTGGATGCGCTTCAAGACACGCGTGCTCAGCCAGGTGCGCGCCAGCGCGGCGTGGCAACAATGGCTGGCAGGCAAGGCCCGTGTGACGCAGGCGTGGCATCAGCTGCGCGACAAGCTGCCTTGGTGACTGGATCAAGCCCAGGCTTGGGCTCAGGGATGGCGTTGAACCAGCAGGTCCGCGATGATGGGCCGGTGCTCCGAGGCCTTGCTGCCACCCACCTCGATGCTGTGCACACCCACCGTCGGGCTGACCAACACATGGTCGATGCGCAAGAACGAGATCCATGGCCGCAACGAATGGCCATGCGTGAAGCCAAAGCCCGTGGTCCCCGATGAATAGGCGTCCCGCAGGCCAGTGGCCAAAAGGTTTTGCACCACCGTCGAGCCCTCAGGCGCATTGAGGTCACCCGCCAGCACGCGCGGCCGAGGCGCCAAGTTGACCAGGTACTTGCTCAGGTAGCGTGACTGCCGCATGCGCTCGTCGACGTTGTCACGCCACATGCCAACGCCCCGGATGCCCCACGATCGGATCGCGTTGAGCCCTCGGCGCGGTGTGGTCAAGTGCGTGGTGATCAGATCCACGTCTTGCCCCTTGACCGTCAGCACACAGTGCACAAAGGCGTGCCCCGGTTCGTTGGTGTGCAGCGACAGCAACTTGCAATCTCGCAAAGGCAAGCGGCTGGCCACGATGAACTGGCCTTGTGCAAACACCTCGCGCTCGCCCACCAGTTGCTTGAGGCGAGCTTGGCCGTCACCAGGCACACCCAGCACCTCACCGGCATCTTGCATGACCAGCACGTCGGGGTCGTGCGAGGTGATCTCTTGCGCCAGCTCCCACAGGCCATTCGGTCGGTCCATCGCGAGCTTGACCTTGGCGTTGTAGGTCATCAACCTGAATCGACCGTCACCGACATCAGGGCGGCCCAGGCACAGCCCCATCGGGCCGAGCAGCACGGCCAAGACCGCAGTCAAAGCCGCCGCGCGCCAAAGCCAGCCCAACCAATACGACCAGGCCAGGGCCACCAAGGCGGGCAAAAGGTAGACGTAGTAAGGCACATACTGCAGCAAGGCCCGCAAGGCGTAAGACTCGGGGTTGCCGCGCAGCAAAAACCACAGCGCCCATGCGGCCACGACGGCCCCGGCCACCAGCAAGCGCCCCAGCCAAATCCAGGCGGCTTTGCGCCCCGATGTCGTCGTTGCTGCCGTCATGCGTTCACCAGAATTGCCAATTGCCAAACAACACCACCCAGACACCCAACACGCCGTTGGTCACCGCGTGGGCCACGATGGGCGCCCACAGCGAGCGCGTTTGCCGGTACAGCCACGCGTAAGCCAGGCCCGCCACGATGGCGCCCAGCCACTGCGTGTGCGCCAGCATGAACACCAAGGTGGACAACACCATGGCTTTGGGCGAGACCTCAGAGGGATCGACCTTTTCAAAATCAGGGTTGTCGATCCAGCGCATCAAAAACGAGCGCCAGAAGAGTTCTTCCATCACCGGCACCATCACGGCGGCCCCGATCCAACGGACCACGATCAGACCCCATTGGTGCTGCCCAGCGGCATCCACGGGCCTGAAGCTGGCGGTAGGACGCCCCAGCAGCATCCAGGGCTCAGTGAGGTTGATCCACAGCACGAACACCAGCACGCCCACGGCCAGCGCCAGCAAGGTCTGAGACCAGCGCAAGCGGCTCAAAGGGCCAAACTCGTCGTACTGGCGCCAGCACAACACCATGCTGCCGCTCACCACGAGCACCGAAATGCCATACACCCAGCGTGGGTCCATGCCCGATCCATCGGCAGGCAGGTAGCCGCGCACGGCCAGCAGCACCATGAACAAGGCAAAGGGAATGACGCGGGCCCAGGCGGCGCGGGTGAGCAAGCTGTCCATATCGGGAAACGGTCAAAGCAAAGGTGGATGGCTTGGCGTCGCCATGACGCCAATCGCCGCAGATTGTCGCCTGTGTCGCGCAGACCCAGTCCAGCTCATGCGCCCCTCAAGGTGAGGGTTCATCCAGCAAGGCTTGCACGCGCTGCTCAAGCAAGGCGGGCGTGACCTGATCGGGCGACATGGGCTCGCCCACCACCAGCCCCACTCGGTTGAACAGCCCTCTGCGCAAGGGCTTGGCCATGGCCAACCCATCGATGCGAGAAAAGCTCGATCCCCACAGGTTGTGGAGCGCCGCTGGGATCACAGGCACCGGATGGGTCTCCAGGATTTTCATGATGCCTGCTTTGAACGGTTGCAGCCGCCCATCGCGGGTGATCGCGCCCTCAGGGAAAAGGCAGAGCAAATCGCCCTCTTGCAGCACCTGCCGCGCGCGCTCAAAAGCGCGTTCATAGGCTTGCGGATCTTCCTTTTGCGGCGCGATCGGGATGGCCTTGACCGCGCGGAAGAACCAGCCCAGCCACACATTGCGGAAGATCCGGTGGTCCATGATGAAGACCATCGGGCGCGGACTGACGATGCCCAAGATGACCGCGTCCACAAAGCTCACGTGGTTGCACACCAAGATGGCCGCACCCTGCGTTGGCAAGTGGTTTTGGCCGCGCACGCGCAGGCGGTACACAAAGCGCGTCAGCACCAGCATCATCAGGCGCAGCAGGTACTCGGGCATCAGCCAGAACACATACGCCACCACGAGCACATTGAGCACCGCCGTGCTGCCAAACACCTGCGGGATCGTCCACCCGGCACTCAACAAAGCGCCAGCCAGTACGCTGCTCACGACCATGAAGATGGCATTGAGGATGTTGTTGGCCGCCACGATGCGCGCCCGGTGGCTGGGCTGGGCACGCAGCTGGATCAGGGCATACATGGGCACGCTGTAGACGCCCGCGCTGAAAGCCAGCAAGGCCAGGTCCAACATCAAATGGACGCTGCCCGGGTGCCGCACAAACTCGGCCAGCGCCATCAAGCCTGAGGCCGAGGCCATGTCCACCGGCCAGCTCTGGGCCTGCGCCACGCGGTACAGGTCAAAGGCAAAAATCGACATGCCCACGGCGCCAAAGGGCACCAGGCCGATCTCGACCTGCCGGCGCGACAGCGACTCGCACACCAAAGAGCCTGCGGCAATGCCCACCGAGAAAACGACCAGCAACAAGGATGCGACCTGCTCATCGCCCTTGAGCACATCGCGCGCAAACGAAGGGAACTGCGACAAGAACACCGCGCCGAAGAACCACATCCACGAGATGCCCAGCAGTGACCGGAACACGCTGGGGTACTGCGCGGCCAGGCGCAGGTTGCGCCAGGTCTCGGTCAAAGGGTTCCAGTTGAGCTTCAGGTTCGGGTCGGCCGAGGGCGATTCAGGGATGCCCCTGGCCGTGACATAGCCCAGCAACGCCACCAGAAAACAGCACAGCGAGACCCATTGGGCCCCGTGCGCCGGCAAGCTCATCAAGAGCCCCCCTCCGACATTGCCCAACAAGATGGCCACGAAGGTGCCCATCTCAACCATGCCGTTGCCGCCGGTCAGCTCCTGCTCACGCAGATGCTGCGGCAGGTAAGCGTATTTGACCGGGCCAAAGAGGGTGGAGTGCACGCCCATCAGGCACACGCAAGCCAGCAGCAGGGGCACTTGGTTCAAGCCAAAGCCAATGGCCGCCAGCACCATGATGCCCACCTCCAGCAGCTTGACGCCGCGCATCACCTGGGCCTTGTCGTACTTGTCAGCCCACTGCCCTGCCGTTGCAGACAAGAGCACAAAGGGCAAGATGAACAGCGCGCCAATCACCAAGCCCGCCAACTTGGGCGGCAGCCACTGCAGCTGCAGCTGGTAGGTCACCAACACCGTCAAGGCAAACTTGAAGAGGTTGTCGTTGGCCGCACCCAAAAACTGGGTGGCAAAAAATGGGGCGAAGCGGCGCTGACGCAGCAGGCTGAACTGGCTGGTGTGACCCGTCGGGTTGGCGCTCATGACTGGCTTGGCTGCGAAGATGGTTTGGACAAGGTGGACAACACGGCGTCGGTGTCTTCACCCAACATCGGGCCACGGCGCGTGATGGTGCCTGGCGTGCGTGACAGCTTGGGGACGATGCCGGGGACGTCCACCGTCAAGCCGTCGTGGGTCGTGACGGGCAAGATCATGTCGCGGGCTCGGTAGTGTGGGTCGGCCGCGATGTCGGCGGCACTGTAGATGCGGCCCACGGGCACGCTGGCCGCATGAAGGACGTCCAGCACCTGCTCGACCGAGCGGCTCAAGGTCCAGGCGGCAATGGCTTGGTCGATCTCGGCCACGCGCTGGACGCGCCCGGGGTTGCTGGCCAGTTCGGGGTCGGTGGCCAGGTCGTCGCGGGCAATGGCGATCATCAGGCGCTTGAAGATCGAGTCGCCATTGCCGCCAATCACCACCATGCCATCGGCGCACGCATATGCATTGCTGGGCGCGATACC
>JAVLFO010000390.1:0-1818 GCA_046052805.1 Aquabacterium sp.
GACTAGTCGTCGGCAGCGTCAGATGTGTATAAGAGACAGCACTGAAGTCGAGCAAGCGCGAGAACACCTCGGCACCCACGACCAGCGCCTTGGCGGCGCCGCCTGATCGGATCATGGCGTCGGCCACGGTCAGGGCGTAGATGAAGCCAGAGCACACGGCCTGCACATCAAAGGCCGGGCAACCGTGGATGCCCAAGTCGCGCTGAATCAGGCAGGCGTTGGACGGGAAGACCATGTCCGGGGTGGACGTGGCACAGATGATGAGGTCGATGTCTGCAGGCTGAAGGCCTGCGACTTCGATCGCACGCTGCGATGCGATCAGCCCCAACGCACTGGAGGTGACGTGCGGCTCGGCAAAGTGCCGAGCCCGGATGCCGGTGCGCTCGACGATCCAATCATCAGAGGTCGCCAGGCCATCTCGGGCAAGTCGGTCCACCAAGTCTTGGTTGGTGACCCGCCCAGGGGGAAGGTAACTGCCGGTGCCGGCGATGCGGGAAAAACGGCCACCCGCGCTGTGTACAAGGTTTGAGCTTGGTACGTTGTCTGTCTGTCTAAATGACATTAAAAATGGGATCAGGCAGCTTGCCCCACATCTGCCGATGCGCTTGCGTCGTCTGCTTTTGGCAAACTGACAAGCGTGGCCGAGATCTGGTTGTGCACCCTCTCCAGCAGTCGATGACGGGCCGCATCATAAGCGCGATTGAGCGCAACCTCAAAGGCCAGCGCGTCAGACGAGCCGTGGCTCTTGAAGACCAAACCGCGCAAACCCAAGAGTGCCGCACCGCTGTAGCGGCGGTGGTCAACGCGGCTCTTGAAGCGATTTAGCACCGGCATGGCGACCAAAGCGACCAGTTTGGTGAGCGTATTGCGCGTGAACTCTTGCTTGATGAACGCGGCAAACATGCCCGCCAAGCCCTCTGCGGTCTTCAACGCGACGTTCCCGACAAAGCCATCGCAGACCACAATGTCAGTAGTGCCTTTGAAGATGTCGTTTCCTTCGACGTTGCCGTAGAAGTTCAACAATTGGCGGTCATGGGCCGTGCGAAGCAACTCGCCAGCCTGTTTGATGACCTCGTTGCCCTTGATGACCTCTTCGCCAATGTTGAGCAGGCCCACGCTGGGGCTTTCTTTGCCATCGACGGCCGCGACCAAGGCGCTGCCCATCACCGCAAACTGCAGCAGGTGCTCTGCCGTGCAGTCGACGTTGGCACCCAGGTCGAGCACCGTGGTGAAACCGTCTTTGATGTTGGGCATGACGGTGGCCAATGCCGGACGGTCGATGCCCTCAACCGTTTTGAGCAGATAACGGGCCAGGCCCATCAGCGCGCCGGTGTTGCCCGCCGAGACGCAGGCGTGCGCCTTGGCAGGCTGATCTGCCGAAGCCTTGACCTGGCTGATGGCCACGCGCATGGACGAGTCCTTCTTGCGGCGCAAGGCCAGCTCGACAGGGTCGTCCATCGTGACCACCTCAGAAGCGGGCACCAAGGTGGTACGCGGCCAGTTGCGCGCAGGCTCGATGGCCTCGGGCAAGCCGACCAGCAAGAGCTCGGCCTCAGGGTGCTTGTCCAAGAACGCGCGGCTGGCAGGCAGCGTGACGCTGGGGCCATGGTCACCCCCCATGCAGTCCACCACGATGCGGACGGGCGACAACACACCAGAGGTGTCGCGGGTGGAGGACGAAGCGGTCACAACGGACACAGGGGCTGGCGCAGAAGCAGTCATGGCGGTCAGGGGCGGTTTTTGCGCGCATCCGCAAGGGAACGGCAAACCCGCACTGTACAAACTTGGAAAGACCAAAAAACAAGGGCTGGACACCGA
>JAVLFO010000391.1:0-2467 GCA_046052805.1 Aquabacterium sp.
ACGGTGTCAATTTGCTTGGTCTGCACGAGGTAACGGCCATCGCTGGCCCGTGAGATCAAGGTGACCTCGGTCAAGGGTTGAAGCGTCACCAGCCCCGTGCCCAGGGCGTCGGCCAGGTAGGTCTTGTCGCGGCTGTTTTTGCCGTAGTTGTTGCCAAAAGCGGCCTCCCCGCCCAGAGCCGATTTAGGCGCCAAGCCGGCGTCTTCCTTTTCCATGTAAGCCGCGTCGTAACCCGAGTCCAGGATGCGCCAGGGGATGCCGGCTTTGGCCGCATGGGCACAGGCCACACGCGCATAGCGGTGGTAGGCGCTGTTGGCCAAATAGCTTTGTGTGACCTGCGTGGCACGCAGCCCTTTCTTGGCCATGGGGTAGTACTTGCTCAGCATCTCTTTGACCGAGATGCTGGCGGGCAGGATGCGGTTGAGTGTTTCCTCGTAGGGCGTGATCAACATGGCCAGGTTGACCAAAGATCCGCCGCCCACGCCGCGGCCCACATACACGTCCATGTTGGGCGACGAGATCACATCCAAGATGCCCGCAGCCTTGGGCACGGCAAAGCTGGTGGGAATGAAACCGGCCACGGTCGTCACCACGGCCTTGGTGCGGTCCTTGAACCACATCGCCCGGTCGTCGGGCTTGAGGGGCGTGCAAAACAGCTTGCCGTCTTTGCCTGGGGTGTTCCACAGGCGCCCCATCTCCAGCATGGTCACGCTTTGGCCTTGCTGGGCCAGGCGCAAGGCCGTGACCGAGGCGCCGTAGCCTGATCCAACGATCAGGTTCTTGACGTGGCGGTCGCCGGTTGCGGCCATGGCTTGCTGCGCCATCAGCCCGCCCAGCATCGCGGCCGTGGGCTGGCTGACGGCCAGGATGCGGGTGGGCAAAGCGATGCTGGTCAGGCCCATTTGGCCGCCCAGAGCGAGCACGCGTTGACCCCATTGGCGACGGCTCATCGGTTTGTTTTGTGGCATGTCATTTTCCTGATGCTGGGCGCGGTGCCCCGTTCAGAAAATGGTCGACGTTAACGCCTTTCATTCAATGTGCCGAAGCGGACATCTGTTTGCCGTGGCCTGAGGGATCGGGGTAAACATGAGCCTGGTTTGGGGGAGGCTGCGTCCGTGTTTGCCCGGGGCAGGAGCGGGGTGCTGACCGGACGGGGCTTGGCCACGCTGCACCGTCAAATGCCTGCTTTTGGCGCAGAAATGTTAGACTTCGAGCGCCAATTCCGTCTGATCGCCACCTTGCCGTTTTGCGGACAAGCTGTGTGTCTTTATGAGCGCCGAACCCATCTCTCAAACACCCAGCGTGTCCAACCTGCCTCAAGCCCAAATGGACTACCCCGGTAACCTCTTTGTGGTGTCGGCGCCCAGCGGCACGGGCAAGTCCAGCCTGGTCAAAGCGCTGCTTGAACTCGACTCGCGCCTGCAGGTGAGCGTCTCGCACACCACGCGCGCGCCGCGCGGCCAGGAGCAGCAAGGGCGTGAGTACCACTTCACCTCGAAAGACGAGTTCGCCGCCATGATCGAGCGCGGCGACTTTTTCGAGCACGCCGAGGTGCATGGCAACCATTACGGCACCTCGCGCCACGCCATCGAAGACCGCATCAAGGGCGGCGAGGACGTGGTGCTTGAGATCGATTGGCAGGGTGCCCTGCAGATCAAAAAGATCTTCCCCAACGCCATCTTGATCTTCATCTTGCCGCCCAGCTACGAAGAGCTGCTGCAGCGTTTGAACCGCCGCGGCGAAGACACGCCCGAGGTGATCGAGGTGCGCATGGCCAACGCCCGCATCGAGGTGGGGCAGGCCCAATTCTTTGACTTTGTGGTGGTCAACGCCCTTTTTGAGTCGGCTTTGTTCGATTTGAAAACCATTGTTCACGCGCAGAGGTTAAAATACGCAGCTCAGCGCCGGAACAAGTCTGTTGTGTTCCGCGCCCTCAATCTGGTTTGATCCTGTTCAGACACCACTGGAGCGCTTGAAAATGGCCCGCATCACCGTCGAAGACTGCCTGCAAAAGATCCCCAACCGCTTCCAACTGGTTCTGGCTGCAACGTACCGCGCTCGCATGCTGAGCCAAGGTCACACGCCCAAGATCGAGTCGCGCAACAAGCCTGGCGTGACCGCCCTGCGTGAAATCGCCGCCGGCCAAGTGGGCATCGAAATGCTGCGCAAGGTCCCAACCTGATCTGCGCCCTGGCGCGGCTGCTTTGAGCGGCCGCCCGCCTGAAGTGCCCGTCCAAGGCCCGTCTTTGTGCGGGCCTTTGTCATTTTGAGCCGCGCAACCGTGCGCTGTGCGCATTGCGCCTTTTTTGCCCTGTATTGCGTCGATGCCTCTCGCTCCAGGGGGCTGGTATCCGCGCTAAAGTCTGAGCATGACCCTGGCCACCGATGCTGCTGCCGCCTCCTTTGCGGCCCTGACCCACAAGCTCGACTACCTGGACGAGGCCGACACGCGCCGCGTTC
Organism: Aquabacterium sp.; assembly: GCA_046052805.1. Classification (GTDB taxonomy): domain Bacteria; phylum Pseudomonadota; class Gammaproteobacteria; order Burkholderiales; family Burkholderiaceae_C; genus Aquabacterium. The sequence goes on from JAVLFO010000391.1 coordinate 2,461, forward strand.
GCGAAGC
>JAVLFO010000392.1:0-11586 GCA_046052805.1 Aquabacterium sp.
GTCGGCAGCGTCAGATGTGTATAAGAGACAGGGCGTGGACGTGCTGGCCCGTGACACGCGCAACACGCGCTTGCAAGAAGCCGTTGGCTCCTTGATGCAATTGATCGACGGCATCCAGTCAGGCACCTTGCAGCTGCGCATGGTGCCCATTGGCGAGACCTTCAGCCGCTTCCAACGTGTGGTGCGCGACGTCTCTCGGGATTTGGGCAAGTCCATCAACCTTGACATCGTGGGCGGCGACACCGAACTCGACAAGGCAATGGTGGAGCGCATTGGCGACCCGCTCATGCACCTGGTTCGCAACTCGATGGACCACGGCCTGGAGTCGCCCGCCGAGCGCGTGGCCGCCGGCAAGCCCGAGCAAGGCACGCTGCGCCTGCGCGCCTTCCATGACTCGGGCAATGTGGTGGTCGAGGTCAGCGACGACGGGCGAGGCCTGAACCGCGACCGCATCTTGAACAAAGCCATCGAGCGGGGACTCATCACCAGCGGCGAGGGCATGAGCGATGCCGAGGTCTACCAGCTCATCTTCGAGCCAGGCTTTTCAACGGCCGAGCAGCTCACCAGCCTGTCTGGACGCGGCGTGGGCATGGACGTGGTCAAGCGCAGCATCGAGGCCTTGCGCGGTGTGATCACCCTGAACTCACAGCCCGGCCAAGGCACCTTGACGCAGATGCGTCTGCCTTTGACGCTGGCCATCATCGACGGCTTCATGGTGGGGGTGGCAGCCGCCCGCTTCATCGTGCCGCTGGACATGGTGGTCGAGTGCATCGAGCTGCCCAGCGACGCGCTGATCCCCGACCGCCCGCGCTACCTCAACCTGCGCGGCGAGGTGCTGCCCTATGTGTGCCTGCGCCAGACCTTTGGCATCGAGGGCGACACCGTGCGCCGACCCAGCGTGGTCGTGGTGCGCAGCGGCGAGCTCAAAACCGGCATCTTGGTCGACAACCTCCATGGCGAGATCCAGACCGTGATCAAGCCCATGGGCGGCATCTTCCAGCACATGCGTGCCATCAGCGGCACCAGCATTTTGGGCACGGGCGACATCGCCTTGATCCTCGACATCAACCAACTGGTGCAGGGCTCGATCGAGCGGTCTGCACGGCCCTTGCCCGCCGCACTGGGCAACGCTTGATCTTCACCCACTCACAGCACCGACTTCACGCAGGAGCACACCATGAGCGCCCTTGATTTCTTCCTGACCCGTCACCACGAACAACTGGCCCATTGGTCGCACGACGCGATGGCCGCGGCGGCACAGGGGCGCACCCACACGCCACTGCAGCTGGAGCAGTTCACGGGCACCACCCGCGTCTATGCCGATGTGCTGGAAGCCTGGCGCGTGGCCATGGCGCGTCAACATGGCGCGGCGGCCAGCGAGGCGGCCCAGCTCAAAAGCGAAGCCGATGCCTTGCAGGCGCGTGCCGATGACATGCGGGCCGAGCTCGATGCCTTGTCGAAGTCGCAAGCCATGATCAGCTTTGACCTCAAGGGCACCATCCTGGATGCGAACGAGGCCTTTTGCACCACCCTGGGCTACCACCTGGACGAGATCAAGGGCAAGCACCACAGCATGTTTGTGGAGTCCGCTTACCGCGACTCGGCCGAGTACCGCGCCTTCTGGGAGCGCTTGGGCGCAGGCCAGTTCGATGCCGGCCAGTACAAGCGATTTGCCAAGGGCGGTAAAGAGGTCTGGATCCAGGCCAGCTACAACCCCATCCTGGGCGCCGATGGCAAGCCGTGCCGCGTGGTCAAGATGGCCACCAACATTTCGGCCGACAAGCTGCGCAACGCCGACTACGAGGGCCAGCTGGCCGCCATTGGCCGATCGCAAGCGGTGATCGAGTTCGACCTCAAAGGCATCATCCTCAATGCCAACGACAACTTCTGCAACGCCCTCGGTTATCGCCTCGACGAAATCAAGGGACGCCACCACAGCCTGTTCGTCGAGCCTGCTTACCGCGACTCGTCTGAGTACCGCGCCTTCTGGGAGCGCCTGGGCGCTGGGCAGTTCGACGCTGGCCAATACAAGCGCATTGGCCAAGGCGGCAAAGAGATCTGGATCCAGGCCAGCTACAACCCCATCTTCGACATGAACGGCAAGCCCTTCAAGGTCGTGAAGTACGCCAGTGATGTGACCGCGCAAACCGTGGCGGCCATGGCCTTTGAGCGCGAGCTGGAATCGGTCATTGGCTTGGCCAGTCAGGGTGACTTCAACCAGCGCTTCAGCGTGGATGGCAAGACGGGCGTGCAGCGCATGACCGCCGAGGGCATCAACCGCTTGTTGGAAGCCAGCCAGGAAGGCCTGCGCTCGGTGCAGCACATCACGCAGCGCGCGGTGGCTGGCGACTTCACCTCGCGCATTGACCTGCAAGACCGCCAAGGCTTCTTCCGTGAGATGGGCGAAGGCACGAACAAGCTCATGGACGTGGTCGAAGAAGGCCTCAACACCTTGCAAGAGGCGCTCCAGGCTTTGGCCGATGGCAACCTCGACCACGCCATTCACAACGACTTCGAAGGCATCTTTGACGAGCTCAAGCAGTCTTTCAACGGCACGGTGACCAAGCTGCGTCGCGTCATTGGTGAGGTGCGCAGCAACTCCGACATGCTGGCCTCGGCCTCCACGCAGATTTCGGGCACGGCGCAGAGCCTCGCCCAGGGTGCCAACGAGCAGGCCGCCAGCGTGGAAGAGACCTCGGCTGCCATGGAGCAGATGACCGCCTCGATTGGCCAGAACGCCGACAACGCCAAGGTCACCGACGGCATGGCCCGCAAGGCCGCCGGTGAAGCGCTGGAGGGCGGCTCGGCCGTGGGCGCCACGGTGGACGCCATGAAGAGCATCGCCAACAAGATCGGCATCATCGACGACATCGCCTACCAGACCAACCTGCTGGCCTTGAACGCTGCCATCGAAGCGGCCCGCGCGGGCGAGCATGGCAAGGGCTTTGCGGTGGTCGCTGCCGAGGTGCGCAAGCTGGCCGAACGCAGCCAAGTGGCCGCGCAAGAAATTGGTGAGCTGGCCACGGGCAGCGTCAAGACGGCCGAACGCGCAGGCACCTTGCTGGGCGAGATCGTGCCGGCCATCCGCAAGACCAGCGACTTGGTGCAAGAGATCACCGCCGCCAGCGACGAGCAGTCCACCGGCGTCAACCAGATCAACACGGCCATGAGCCAGCTCACGCAGCTGACGCAGCAAAACGCCGCAGGCAGTGAGGAGCTGGCCGCCACGGCCGAAGAGATGACCGCGCAGGCCGAGAAGCTGCGCCAACTCATGAGTTTCTTCCAAGTGGGGCGCCAAGAGTTCAGCGCGCCCGTCAACGCGCGCCGCAACGAGGTGGTCGCGACAGACAACCGCCGTCGCCCGGCTCCCAGCAGTGCCTCGGCGGGTGTCGACGAGGGCAAGTTCCGCCGCATGTCCGGCGCGGGTCACTGAGCACGAGGGAGCACATCCATGATTGGCGCTGACATCTCCGACCAAGAATTCGACCGCCTGCGTCGCTTCTTTGAAAACGCCTCCGGCATCCGTCTGGCCGACAGCAAGAAGGTGCTGGTGTGTGGCCGCCTCTCGCGCAGGTTGCGCCACTTCGGCATCGACAGCTACCGCGATTACATCGCCTTGATCGAGTCTGACCGTGAGCCTGGCGAGCGGCAAGTCGCCATCGATTTGCTGACCACCAACGAGACGCACTTCTTCCGCGAACCCAAGCACTTCGACCTGCTGCGCCAAGAGCTCAGCGCGCGCGTGAAGACCGGTTTGCAAGGCCCCTTGCGCCTGTGGAGTGCAGCGAGCTCAACCGGGGAAGAGGCCTACAGCCTGGCCATGACCCTGACCGACATTTTGGGCGATCGGCCCTGGAGCGTGTTTGCCTCAGACCTGTCGACGCGGGTGCTGGACGACGCACGCATGGGCATCTACCCCAAGCAGCGTGCCGACGAGATCCCGCGCGACCTGGCCAAACGCTATTTGCTTGAAGGCTATGACGAGAACGATGGCCTCTACCGCATTGACGCGAGCTTGCGCAAACGCGTGACCTTCCAGCAGATCAACCTGATGGAGCCGTTGCCCAACATCGATGCGTTTGACATGATCTTTTTGCGCAATGTCTTGATCTACTTTGACAACGCAGGCAAGCGCAAGATCGTGGAGTCGGTGGCGCGCAAGCTCAAGCCCGGCGGCATGCTGTTCATCGGCCACTCCGAGACGCTCAGCGGCATCACCGACGTGGTCAAGCCCTTGGTGCCGACGGTTTACCGTCTGCATTGAGCACCGAGCCTGCCGCATGAGCCACCACCCCACACGCACAGCGGCTTCAAGCGCTCAAAGTTTGGCACCCATGGCGGTGTTTGACACCAACGGCATGCTCGAAGCCAGCAGCCTGAGCCGCCCCGGCGTGTTCTTGCGGCCGGGCGACTGGTTCTTCGGTCGGGGCGAGCACCGCATCACCACCATGCTGGGCTCGTGCGTGAGCGCGGTGATGTGGTCGCCCCGATTGCAGTTGGGCGCCATGTGCCATTGCCTGCTGCCCTCGCGCCCACACAACCCCAGCGCGCCACGGCACAGCGCGGGCCACTACGTCGACGAAGCCTTCCCGTGGATGGCCGACAAGCTCGTGCAGCATGGCTGTCGCTTGGAAGAGGTGGACGTGACCTTGGCCGGCGGCGCCACCGTCAATGACAGCAGCATTGGGATGGCCAACATCGATTTGGCGCAGCACTGGCTGGCCCAAACCGGCCTGCGTTTGATCCAACAAGACACAGGGGGGCGCGTGGTGCGTCGCCTGACCTTCAACCTGACCGACGGCAACCTGACCATCTCGCATGGCGGCCGTCTGGGGCGCAATGAGGTGTGACATGAACGGCACAAAACGCATCAAAGCCATGGTGGTGGACGACTCCGCAGTCGTGCGGCAAGTGGTCGGCGCCTTGCTCTCGGCCGATCCTGGCATTGAGCTCATCGGCGCCCACTCGGACCCGCTGTTTGCGCAGCGTGCCATGGAAAAGGACTGGCCCGATGTGATCGTGCTGGACGTCGAAATGCCGCGCATGGACGGGATCACCTTTTTGCGCCAGATCATGAGCACACGACCGACGCCCGTCATCATTTGCTCGACGCTGACCACCAAGGGCGCGCCGACCACCATGGAGGCCTTGCAGGCCGGCGCTTTCGAGATCGTTGAAAAGCCCACCTCGGGCCTGAAGGACCACTTGCAAAGCCAAGGACAAAGGCTGGTGGCCACGGTCAAGGCCGCAGCCGGGGCCAACATGCGTGCTTTGGGACGCCGCACGAGCATGCCCGCTGTGGCCGCCTTGGGCACAGCCCGGGTGGCCGTTGCCGGCAGCGCCGAAGCACCGGCGCGCCATGTGCTGCCCACCCGCGCCATGGTTGAGACCACTGACCGGCTCGTGGCCATTGGCACCTCGACCGGGGGCACCCAGGCGCTGGAGGTGCTGCTCAGCCGCTTGCCCATCAACTCGCCAGGCATCGTCGTGGTGCAACACATGCCTGAGCAGTTCACCCTGGCCTTTGCCGCGCGTCTGGACAGCATCTGTGAGATCCGGGTCAAGCAAGCCGAAGACGGCGAGCGGGTGCTGCCCGGCCAAGCCCTGATCGCCCCGGGTGGCAGGCACCTGCAGGTGCGTCGCCAAGGCGCGTATTACCACGCGGTGGTCAAAGACGGCCCGCCGGTTTCGCGACACCGACCCAGCGTCAATGTGCTGTTTGGTTCTGTGGCGCAAAGCGCGGGGCGCAACGCCGTCGGGATCATCATGACCGGCATGGGCGACGATGGCGCGCGCGGCCTGCTGGAGATGCGCCAGGCCGGCGCCGTGACCTTCGCGCAAGACGAGGCCAGTTGCGTGGTGTTCGGCATGCCCAAGGAGGCGATCAAGCTGGGTGCCGCCGACGACGTGCTGCCGCTGGACGACCTGCACGAGGCGGTGATGGGCCTGCGCAACCCTAAGCTCAAGAAGGCTTGAGGCCCGCCACGCTTGGCCCCAGCGCACAGAGGGTCAATGGGTTTTGGACTAAGGTCGCGCATCCCTTTTGACTCTGGATGCACCCCATGGCCGACCTGTTCACCCCCATCGACATCGGCGCCGTCAGCGCCCCCAACCGCATCTTCATGGCGCCGCTGACCCGCGCCCGCGCCGGTGAGGTCCACATCGCCAATGCCTTGATGGCCGAGCACTATGCTCAGCGGGCCAGCGCAGGTTTGTTGATCGCCGAGGCCACCATGATCCAAGTCGGCAACTCGGCCTTCTGGAAAGAGCCCGGCATTTACAGCGCCGAGCAGGTGGCGGGTTGGAAGCTGGTGACCGATGCCGTGCACGCCAAGGGCGGCCGCATCTTTTTGCAGATCTGGCACGGTGGCCGCGCCACACACCCCTTGCTCAACGGCGGGCAGCAGCCCGTGGCACCCAGCGCCTTGGCCATCGCCAACGAAGAGGTGCACACGCCCCAAGGCAAGCAGCCCTATGTGGTGCCTCGCGCCTTGGCCGATGACGAGATCCCGGGCATCGTGGCGGGCTTTCGCCATGCCGCTGAAAACGCCAAGGCCGCCGGCTTCGATGGCGTCGAGGTGCACGGCGCCAACGGCTACCTGATCGACCAGTTCTTGCGCGATGGCAGCAACCAACGCACCGGCCCTTATGGTGGCAGCCGCGAAAACCGTGCGCGCTTTTTGTTCGAGGTGATCGAGGCCGTCAGCAGCGTGTGGGGCAGCGACCGCGTGGGCCTGCGCCTGTCGCCGCTCAACAGCTTCAACGACATGATCGACAGCGACCCCATTGGCCTGAGCGCCTGGTTGGCCACGCGCCTGAACGACTTTGGCCTGGCGTACCTGCACCTCATGCGTGCTGATTTTTACGGCAAGCAGCAGGGCGATGTGGTCACGCCCGTGCGCGCCAACTACCAAGGCGTGCTGGTGGGCAACATGGGCTACACACCCGATGAAGCCACCGCCGCCGTGCAAGAAGGCAAGCTCGATGCGGTGGCTTTTGGCACGGCCTTCTTGGCCAACCCCGACCTGCCGGCGCGCATCAAGGCCAAGGCGGCGCTCAATGTGCCCAACCCGGCCACTTTCTACTCAAGTGGCCCGGAGGGCTACACCGACTACCCCACCTTGGCGGCTTGATCAGGGCGTCAGTTCACCAGGCTTTTGCTGGCCTTTCGGATGCATTGGCCGTATTGCGGCGGCTGGCGCACGGCGCGGTTGACGTCGTGGTGCGTCATGCCGATGCCTTGCAAGAACTGGTCGCGCAAGGCCAGCACCTCATCGACCGTGTCGTCAGAGGCTTCGATCAGGTAGCCCTGGATGCGCTCGAGCTCGCCGATCTGGCTTTCGCTGAAGGTGGGTTTGGCCCAGGTGGGCAGCATGCGGCATTCGCTGAAGCCCCAAGCGGTGGGGCGCAGGTGCACCTCTTGGGCCAGCATGAGCTGGCTGAGGTCTTGCACTTCGCTGGAATCGAGGTCTTCGATCAAGCCATGGTCGATCACTTGCGCGGCCACGACGCGGGGCTCGGCCACGTCGATCACCACGCGGCACAAGACCAAATCCCCGTAGGGATGCAAACGGTGCTGCCAGTGCCCTTGGTAGAGGCAGGCTGGGGCAATCGGTTGATCGCTGTCTGATGAAACGTTGTCCAACCAGTTCATGACGCCATCCTCCGGTGCTGCGGTTTCAAAAAGATGACCAGCGCGCAATGGCACAGGCCACTGGTCACCATCATGCAGAAGTCGGGCCAACTTGGGTCAAAGAAATAAGCAGGACAACCCGAATCGGGGTTTTCGTGCAACGTGCACTTCTGCACGATGTTTTCGCCGATATGCTGGTGGGCTGCACCCGCGACACAATGGCGCATGCCCGCCTCCTCGTCCCCCAAGGTCTTGGTGCTTGCTGCACACCCCAGCTTGCACCTCTCCCGTGTCAACCGCCCGCTGATGCAGGCCGCCGGCACCTTGCCCCATGTGCAGGTGCGCGACCTCTACGCGCTCTACCCTGACTACGCCATTGACGTGGGCACCGAGCAGGCTTTGGCCGAGGCCGCCGACCTCATCGTGTGGCAACATCCTTTGCATTGGTACGGCATGCCGCCGCTGATGAAGCTGTGGCTGGACGAGGTGCTGGCCTACGGCTGGGCCTATGGGCTGACGCCCGAGGGCCAAGCCGCCCAGCGTTTGCGCGGCAAAGATTTGTGGCTGGTGGTGTCGACCGGTGGCACCGAAGAGGCCTACCACCCGCAGGGCTACAACCGCTACTTTTTTGACGCCTTTGTGCCGCCTTATGAGCAAACGGCGGCGCTGTGCGGCATGCGCTTTTTGCCGCCTTTGGTGCTGCATGGGGCGCACCACCTGGGGCCTGAGGCGCAGGCGGCGCACGCGCAAACCTATGTTGACCGCTTGCGCATCTACCCCGATTGGCCTGAGATCGCAGACCTGGGTGCATGCCCCAGCTGCACCGTGCCGCAAGACGACCGCCCGGCGTCCACCGCCTGAAAGTGCCCCCCATGGAACCGAGCCACTGGCTGCAAGCCACCTTTGTTTACCTGTGTGCCGCCATCGTGGCCGTGCCGCTGGCCAAGCGCTTTGGGCTGGGCTCGATCATTGGCTACCTGGCCGCAGGCATCGCCATTGGGCCCTTTGGCTTGGGCCTGGTCAAAGACACCCAGTCGATCTTGCACATTGCTGAGTTCGGGGTGGTGCTGATGCTGTTTTTGATCGGGCTGGAGCTGGAGCCCGCGCGCCTGTGGTCTTTGCGTCGCCCGATTTTTGGCTGGGGCTCGGCGCAGCTGCTGGGCTGTGCGGGCGCTTTGGCTGGGTTGGCTTGGTGCTTGGGCGCCAGTGGGCCCATGGCCTTGATCGCGGGACTGGGGCTGGCTTTGTCGTCGACCGCCGTGGCCTTGCAGGTCATGCAAGAGCGCCATTTGTTGCCCACGCCCGGCGGGCAGGCTGGCTTTGCCATCTTGCTGTTCCAAGACGTGGCGGCCATCCCGATCTTGGCCATCATCCCTTTGCTGGGCGTGCGTGTGCAAAGCCAGGGCAGCCCTTGGATGGAGGCGGCCAAGGCCGTGGCCGTGATCGTGGGCATCATCGTGGTGGGGCGTTTGCTGCTGCGCCATGCCTTGCGCTGGATCGCGCGCAGCCGCTCCACCGAGATCTTCACGGCGGCTTCGCTGGCCTTGGTGGTGGGCATTGCCAGCTTGATGCAAGCGGTGGGCTTGTCGATGGCTTTGGGCGCCTTTTTGGGCGGCGTGCTGCTGGCCGAGAGCGAATACAAGCGCGAGCTCGAGACCGACGTCGAGCCCTTCAAGGGGCTGCTGCTGGGGCTGTTTTTCATGGCCGTGGGCATGTCGATGGACTTCCATGCGCTGCTGGCCGACTGGCTGCTGGTGCTGGGTGTGCTGGCCGGTTTTTTGGCGCTCAAGGGCGTGGTGCTGTGGGTGTTGGCCACGGCCGTGAAAGTGCCTCTGGCGGAGCGGCCGGTGTTTGCGCTGCTGCTGGCGCAAGGCGGTGAGTTTGCGTTTGTGGTGTTTCAGCAAGCCGAAGCCGCGCAGATTTTGTCGGCCCGCCACAGCGCCGTCTTGGTGGGCACGGTGGCCTTGTCGATGTTGGTCACGCCCTTGTTGCTGGTGCTGATCGACAAGCTGCTCTTGCCCCGCTTTGCCCATGCGCAAGCTGGCGCCACACCTGAATTGGCCGAGCCGCAAGAGGCGCCCGTCATCATCGCGGGCTTTGGCCGTTATGGGCAGGTGATCGGGCGCTTGCTGTATGCCAACGGCCTGAAGGCCACGGTGCTGGACCACGATGCCGAGCAAATCGATTTGCTGCGCAAGTTTGGCTTTCGGGTGCACTACGGCGATGCCACGCGCTTGGACCTGCTGCGCCTGGCCGGGGCCGAGCATGCCCGTGTGTTGGTGCTGGCCATCGACGACGTGGCGCAAAGCCTCAAGCTGGCCGACGTGGTCCAGGCGCACTTCCCGCACCTGACCGTGGTGGCGCGGGCGCGCAATGTGCAGCACTTCTATGCCCTGCGCGACCGTGGCGTCATGCTGATCGAGCGCGAGACGCTGGACTCGGCCCTGATGAGCGGGCGCAGCGTGCTCGAGACCTTGGGCTGGCACCCGCACCATGCGCGGCAACTCGCCCTGCGGTTTCGGCAGCATTCGGTGGACCAGATCGAGCGCATGCACCCGCACCACCAAGACGAGCAGGCGCTGGTGTCGATGGCCAAACAAGGTCGACAGCAGCTGGAAGAGCTCTTCGCGCAAGAACGCGCGGCCCTGGCCCAGCGCCGCCAACCCGGCTGGGGCCCCGATTCACATTGAGTGCGACACGCGGCGCGCAGTGCTAAGGTTGCACCTGCGTTCCATCCCTGTCCATTGCCATTCAACCCCATCACCAGGGTATCTTCATGATGTCATTGAGCCCACGCCTCGCCCTCAGCGCCATGCTGCTGGCCGGCTTTGCCACCACGGCCACTTCCGCCTTGGCGGGCACCACGATCTCCACGTCGATCTCTGACAGCATCAGCACGGCGGTGGGCAGTGTCTCGACCTCGCTCAAGAAGTCCAGCCAGAGCGTCTCGGGCGACGACAAGGTCGCCGATGGCGACTACAAGGTCATCCAGATGGCCGCTGCGCCCGACCAGCCCGGCATGGTCCGCCTGACGCTGCAAGCGCTGGCCCAGCCCACACCCGATGGCACGTACTTTTTGACCGTGCCCCAAAAGGCCGTTGACGCCCACGGCGTGAGCGAGGGCCGCGTGCTGGCCGCGCACAACCGCCCCTACGGCTTGGAGTTCGCTGCTGCCGACACGCACAAGGCCTTCTTTCTGGTGCTGGAAGACGCCTGGTTCCGCGAGCTGTCGGTCAAGCCCGTCGTTCTTTGACGCTGGCTGTGCGTCAAGCGGCCGTGGTCAAAACGGCCGTGTTCAGGGCCGCCTGGGTATGCGCCGCAGTGGCCATGCAATCGGGGCAGTTGGCGCAAGCCAGCTCGCTCAGCCTGTGTGACCGCCAGGCCAGCCTCACGCCGACCCAGCAAGACAAGCTCTTTCGTTTTGCCGCTTTGGTCAAGACCGAGCTGGCGCAATCGGGGCAGCGCGTGGCGCTGATCGCCCGCTCGGGCCTGGACTTGGGCTGGTTTGGCCTGCGCTACTCGCACGCCGGCCTGAGCTTGCAAGACAGCGACAGCGCGCCTTGGTCGGTGCGCCAGCTCTACTACGCTTGCGACGAAGGCCGCAGCCGGGTCTTCGACCAGGGCATGGCGGGCTTTGTGTTGGGCACCGACGACCCGCGCCGAGGCTATGTCTCGCTGGTGTTCATGCCCGAGGCGGAGTCGACCGCCCTGGCCCGCGCAGCGCTCAACAAAGCGCAAGCCCTGCGCGTGCTGTCCAGCCAATACAGCGCCAACGCCTACCCGTTCAGCGTGCGCTACCAAAACTGCAACCAGTGGGTGGCCGAGTTGATCGCCAGTGCTTGGGGGTCTTTGCCCATGGGTGACGACGCCGATGCGCAGGACGCCCGCGTGCAGGCCCAGGCCTGGTTGCAGGCCCAAGCCTACGAGCCCACCGTGATCGATGTGGGCTGGCG
>JAVLFO010000393.1:0-10119 GCA_046052805.1 Aquabacterium sp.
CATCGGCTTGCTGTCGGAGGAGTTCCTTGACGACGTGCGGCAGATGAAGACGCGCAACCTGGCTGTGGAACTGTTGGAAAAGCTGCTGCGCGATGAGATCAAGGCCCGAGCACGCAACAACGTCATCCAAGAAAAGAAATATGGCGACCGACTGCTGGAGACGCTACGCAAGTATCACAACCGTGCCATTGAAACGGCGCAGGTGATCGAAGAGCTGATCGCCTTGGCCAAAGAGTTTCAGTCCGAGTTGGAGCGAGAGCAGGCCTTAGGCCTGAGCCCCGATGAGATCGCTTTCTATGACGCCTTGGCCAACAACGAAAGCGCCGTTCGAGAGCTGGGTGACGAGACGCTCAAGAAGATCGCACTGGAGATCACCGAGAAGCTGCGTGCCAGCACCACAGTGGATTGGCAGGTGCGCGAAAGCGTTCGAGCCAAGCTTCGCATCCTGGTGCGACGCACCTTGCAGCGTTGGAAATACCCACCTGACAAGCAAGATGAAGCAGTGGAACTGGTGTTGAAGCAGGCCGAGATCTTGGCGGATCATTGGTCGAACTGATAGCTTCAGATGCCCTACGTGTCATCCGACACATGCCCTTCGACGCCCAAACTCCATACAACACGCTACTGACCTGCCCCTGTTGGAGACATTGAAAAGAGCGCTGCGCCCCCTCAAGCCCCCAACACCACCTCTCGCGAAGCCGGATAAGCCGAACACAAGTACACCGCACTGCCCAGCGTGTTGCCGCTGACCGCACCTTCATGCAGCGTCAATTTGCACGTGCCGCAAGCACCTTGTTGGCAGCCTGACTCCAAGGCAATGCCGCGTGCTTGGGCCAGTTGCAGCAAGGTTTTGCCTTGGTCGGCTTGCGTCAGCGACATGCTGGTGTTCAGGTGCGAAAACACCACCTCGGCGCCGTCCAGGTCTGCCAAGGGTTCGGCCTGCGCAGCCGCGCACGAACTGGGCGCCGTGAAGCGCTCGGTGTGGATGCGACGTGCGTCCACGCCCAGGGCCTGCAGGCCACTGATCATTTGCTGCATGAAGCCCTCAGGGCCGCACAGGTAGACGTCGCGCTCGGCCACATCGCTCACGTGCTGGCGCAGCTGGGCCAGGTCCAGGCGGGTGCTCACGCCTTCGGGCATGGGCTCAGATGGCACTTGGCTCAAACAGGTGCTCACGCGCAGGCCGGCTTGGCGCCATGTGTGCCAGTCTTTGGCGAAGATGACGTCGGCTTGGCTGTGAAACTGCAGCATCACCTGCACGTCGGGCCGTTCGTTGGCGGGCAAGCCCATCCAGTGCGACACCATCGCGTGGCCGGGCGTGACGCCGCTGCCCGCGCACAAGACCAGCAGCTTGCGTTGGCCTTGGTGCCTTCGTTCGCATGTGAAGCGCCCACGTGGGGGCTCCACCGTCAGGCATTGGCCAGGCTTCATCTCGTCGTGCAGCCACGTCGAGACCTTGCCTTGCGCTTGGCGTTTGACCGTGATCGACACGCGTCCACGAGGCTGGCGGCCCAATGAATAGCTGCGCTGGTGGCGTTGCCCGTCGATGGTCACGTGCACGGGGGCGTGCTGGCCGGGGGTGAAGCCGCGCCAGTGTTGGTTGGGCAAGAACACAAAGGTCTTCACGCCGGGCGCTTCGTCGCGCACCTGTTCGAGCAACCACTGGTGTTCGTAGGTCCAGATGAAACCATTGGCCCAGCGGTTGAAGTCGGTCATGGTGTTGCTCACCACGTAGTCAACCCAGTCTGTGGGGACATGGTCAAGCACCCAGCGGTTGAGCGCGTTGCGGGCCCGCTCAAGCATGGCGTTGCCCCGTGGGTGCCCCGGCGTTTTGTGCAGGCGGGAAGGAGTACTTCCACATCACGCCCACGTAGTTGCGGATGGCCATGAACCAGTTGGGGTTGCACTGGTAGCGCAGGCCATGGCGTTGGCACAGCGCCTGAACGTCTTTGGCCATGTCGGGGTAATGGCGCGAGGGCACGTCGGGGAAGAGGTGGTGCTCGGTCTGGTAGTTCAGGTGGCCCCAGAAAATGCTCATCAAGCGGCTGCCCTTGAAGTTGACCGAGGCATTGAGCTGGCTGAGGTACCAGTGGCCTCGGTGCTTCAGCGCTTCTTCGGGCTGCAGGGGGGCGGTGAAGTGCGTGGCCTGGATGGTCAGGCTGATCCAGTAGTTGTTGAGCGCATCCACCAGCAGGTTGCCCAGCATCACCTTGAAAAACGAATACCCGGTGAGCAGGGCCAGCAGCGGGAACACCACGTACTCTTTGAACAGCACACGGTTGACCGAGCGCGCGCGGCGGCGCTCCAGCGCTTGCGGGGTCTGGCCGGGCAGCTCAACCGGCGCGTAGCCGCGATTGCCCTCGGGGAACTTTTCTTCGCGATAGGCCTGGCGAAAGCCGAGGTTTTGTCCGTTGAAGCCATACAGCATCATGGGGTAGGACACGATCAGGTACAGCGGCACTTGCCAGCGGTGCAGGGGGTTCCACGGCGTGTGCTCGTTCATGCGCAAGATGCCGTGGTTCAGGTCCGGGTCTTTTTCAAACACATTGGTGTGCACGTGGTGCAGGCCGTTGTGCTCGCGCCGCCAGCCTTCTTCGTCGACCGGCGCCTTCCACTTGAAGTTGTGCGAATGGAATTGCGGGATCTCAGGGAAGCTGTCGTACTGCCCGTGCAGCACGTTGTGCCCGATTTCGATCGACTCCAGGTTGCGGTGAACCCAGGTGAACAACACACCCAGCCCAAAGCTGATGGGGTCTTTGCTGATCCACAAGAGCCCGCGCCCCAGCACCTCAGAGGCGCGTGAGGCCAGGCGGATGCGTTTGATGTAGGCCACGTCTTTGGGGCCCAGCTTGGCGCGGTACTTTTGCTTGATGGCCTCGAATTCGGCTTCGATCAGGTCGTGGTATGCGGCGGCACCTTGGGGCAGGGCATTCGAGTCAACACATGAGGGAAGGGACATGGCAACCGGGGGCGTGTGTGGAAGAGATTGGCACAGCAGCACACGACCGCCGGTGACTTTTCAGCGCGGATTCTAGGGGCGCTTCATTTCGAGAGAACCCCGCATCAACAGGGTTGGATGGCGGGTGGTCGTCGGTTCAACCTCCGGTTTGCTGTCGAAGGCGCTTGGCGGCCTCTTCGTCCTTGGCATCGTCAATCTCGCGCATCACATCGCCCAGGTTCACGGGCTTGTGCTGCGGCTTGAAGTGGCCGGTCAGCACGCTGTCTTGCGTCAGCAAACCGCGCTCGTACAAAGCCCAGATCTCGGGGCCAAAGTCGGTGCTCAGCAACTCGGGCGCGAATTGCCCGAAGAAGTCCTTCAAGTTGGTGACATCGCGCAGCAGCATGCGTTGCGCGTGGTTGTTGCCCGCGGCGTCCACGGCCTGAGGCAGGTCGATGATGACCGGGCCATCAGCGGCCAGCAAGATGTTGAACTCAGACAAGTCGCCGTGCACCACGCCGGCACACAGCATGCGCACCACCTCTTGCAGCAGCGAGGCATGGTGCGTGCGGGCCTCATCGGGCGTGAAGGCCACGTCGTTGAGGCGCGGGGCGGCGTCGCCATCGGCATCGGCCACCAGCTCCATCAGCAGCACACCGTCGATGAACTGATAAGGCGTGGGCACACGCACGCCCGCAGCCGCCAGGCGGTACAGCGCGTCGACCTCGGCGCTTTGCCACGCGGCTTCTTGCGCCTCGCGGCCGAACTTGGTGCCTTTGGCCATGGCGCGGGCTTGCCGGCTGTTCTTGACCTTGCGGTTCTCGGTGTAGTCCACCGCCTGGCGGAAGCTGCGGTTCGTGGCCTCTTTGTAGACCTTGGCGCACAGCGTTTGATCGCCTTGCCGCACCACAAAGACCATGGCTTCTTTGCCGCTCATGAGCTGGCGCACCACGGTGTCGATCAGGCCTTCTTCAACCAAGGGCAGCAGGCGGGGGGGTGTTTTCATGGAGGAGATTGTGAGGCTGACTCAGCCCAGCAATCCCTGGCGCATGGCAAAGCGCGTCAAGCTGGCCACGTCGTGCAGGTCCAGCCTTTGGATCAGCTCGGCGCGGTGGTAGGCCACGGTCTTCAGGCTCACGCCCATCACGCGGGCGATCTCTTTGCTGGACTGGCCTTGCGCAATGCCCTTGAGCACATCGCATTGGCGTGGCGTCAGGCGCACTTCGGGCTCGTGGTGCGTGGCCATGGCGGCCAAGGCGATGTCGGGGCTGAGGTACACACGGCCTGCGGCAATGGCCTTGAGCGCCGAGGCCATCTCATCGAGCACGAAGTCTTTCGACACATACCCCCGTGCGCCAGCGGCCAGCGCGCGGCGGGCCAGGTCGGCCGAGGTGTCAGACGACAAGATCACGACGTTGACCGCCGGGTGTCGCGCCAGCACCTGCTGCGTCACGCTCAGGCCGTCGGGTCCGGGCATGTGCATGTCCAGCAAAAGGATATCGGGGACCTGGGCTTCGCAGACCAGCAAGGCCTTTTCACCATCGGGCACTGCGGCAATGCACACGAAGCCCTCGACTTCGTTGAGCAAGTGCTGGATGCCAGCACGCACAAGAAGCTGGTCGTCGGCTACGATCACACGCTGGTTTGGCATGAGTCTGGTTTCCTCCCATGTCATTGTCGTCAGGTGGCAGTACGGCAGAAGGACGATCTTCGTGACGCATTCCCGCGCTCCCTCTTCAGCGACGCCAACAGGCCCGCAAGCCGATGCTGGCGGTGGCAGCATTCACCCTGTGGTGGCCGCCATCACGCACGAATTGCGCACGCCATTGCAGGCCATCATCGGCTTCGGCCAGCTGGCCATGATGGACTGGCCCGAGGGCGTGGACCGGCGTTACCTCACGCACATTGACCAGGCGTCGCGCCTGATGCTGCGGGTGGTCAACGACCTGCTCGACCTGAGCCACCTTGAAAACGGCACGCTCGAGATCGAGCACGATCAGGCCCTCGACCTCCACGCCTTGATGCTGCAGGTGCTGGACACCGCAGACAGTTTGCGGCTGGACAAGCCCGTGCGCTTGCATGTCAGTGTCGATGAGGCCTGTCCGCGCCACCTGCGCGGCGACGGCAAGCGCATCGAGCAGGTGCTGCTGAATTTGCTGTCCAACGCGATCCGCTTCACCGACCAGGGTGAGGTGGTGGCCGGTGTGCGATGGCTGAGCGCGGGCCCGCACGACGTGACGCTGCGGCTGTCGGTGGCCGACTCAGGCATGGGCATGGACCCCGAGGCGCTGTCTGACCTGTGGCGGCCGATGTCAGCACCTCGGCGACCAGGCACCTCGCAGCGCGGCGGCTCGGGCTTTGGGCTCAACATCGTGCGGCGCCTGCTGGAGCTGCATGGCACCGAGCTCAAGGCTGCCTCGGTGCAAGGCGGGGGCACCCTGATGTGGTTTGACTTGACCCTGGCCTGCGCCCCAGGGCAGCACACCGCGCCTGCCCAAGCTTCGCCCGACGCCTTGGTGCTCACCCAAGACGCGCACTTTTTCAACACCGTGCGCACGCAGTGGGCGGCACAGGGGCTCACGGTGGCGCAAGCCGCCAGCCCCGAAGAGGCGCCTTGCGCGGCCAGCCGCTGGGTGATCGACGCGAGCTTGCCGCAGGCCGAGGCCTGGCAGGCCCGTGCCCGCGCTCTGGGCTGTCAGTCGTGGTTGGTGCAGGCCTTGCCGCTGTCGTCCGATCACGACCGCCCTTCACTGCCATCGCGCTTGTCTTTGCCCAGGCTGCCCCAGGCGGTGTTCGCGTCCGCGAGGCCTTCGGTGGCGGTGGGCGACCCTGCCTTGCACGGCATGCGCGTGCTGCTGGTTGAAGACAACCCACTGAACCAGCGCGTCATGCGCGACCAGCTCAGCCGCATGGGCGTGGGCTGTGTGGTGGCCGAGTCGGGCACCATCGCCCAGGCCCGGCTGGCCGAGGGCGGCTGGGACGCGGCCCTGTTTGACATGCAGCTGCCCGACATGAGTGGCCTGCAGCTGGCGCACTGGATGCGCGAGCAGGCCCACAGCGCGCAACTGCCCTTCATCTTCTTGAGCGCCCACCTGTCTGCCGACGACCGCCTCGCGGCCGAGGTGCTGGGCGCACGCGCCTGCCTGCTCAAGCCCCAAGACCCGCAGGCCCTGCAGCGCATCTTGTTGGACATGCGGCCCCAGCGCCCAGCCTCGCGGCAACGCTCGAGCACCGAGGCCGCTTTGCAGGCCTTGTCCACGCTGGACCTGCGCCAACTCATGCGCAGCGAGTGGCCCAAACTGCGTCTGGGCATGCAGCGCGCCGAAGACGCCGTGGCTCTGCGCAAGGCCGTGCATGCCGTGCGTGGCTCGCTGGCCATCTTGGGTCACAGCCCGGTGCTGGAACAGGCCCGCGCCCTCGAAGAAGGCCTGGTGGCCGGGGTGATGCCTGAGCCTGCGGCCCTGCTGGCTTTCATGTCGGCCATCGAAGAGATGATCAGCCTGTCGCCGCCGAACCCCGGTTCATGACCCGGGAGGCCGCCCGGCTGCCAAGCCGTGGCGCGCCGGACCCCGCCTCTCCACAATGAACCCATCTGATCGCGTTGCCGCTCCACCAGGGGCGCACGCTGGGTTCAACAGGCCGGAGGCAACATGGACATCACCGTTCCCCACGTCGTGCGCGAAGCCAGCGCACGCGGCGACCAGGCAGCACAAGCCAAGCAAGGCCGCTCAGGCACCGCCCAGTACCTGACCTTCCATGCCGCGCAAGCCACCTACGCCATGGGCATCGGGGCCATCCGCGAGATCATCGAGTACGGCAGCATCACCACCATCCCGCTGATGCCTGCGTTCATCCGGGGCGTGATCAACCTGCGCGGCGCGGTGGTGCCGGTGATTGACCGGGCCGCACGACTGGGTTTTGCGCCCGCCGCGCCGAGCCGCCGCACCTGCATCGTCATCGTTGAGATGAGCCACGAGGCCGAGCTTTTTGAAATGGGCCTGGTGGTCGATGGCGTCAGCGAGGTCTTGGAACTCAGCCCCACCGACTTGGAACCCCCCCCCACCTTCGGCGCCAACATCCGCAGCGACTTCATCCAGAACATGGCGCGCATCCATGGCAGCTTCGTCATCGTGATGCGGCTGGAGCAGGTGCTCTCGATCGACGAGGTTTCGCACCTCGCCCGCATCGGCCAATCGAGTGACGTGCGCGAGTGAGGTCAGCCATGTCCTCCATCGCACAACGCACGCTGCAGGCTTTTGGCTGGCATGACGCCGATGCCGAGCCCCCAGCCCAGGCGGCCTCAGGGATGTCAGAGGGTGCCGCCCAGATGGCGCCCTTGGTCGACATCTGGGTGCGCCAGATTGACGCGGCACGCGAGCACGGCTGCGGTTCGGTGGACACCCTCACGCAGTTGTTTGCTGGCATCGAGCGCCAACTGGCCGAAGCCATCGACATGACGCAGCAAGCGGCACAAGCCATGCAAGGCGCAGGCGAGGGTGGCATGTCGGGCGCGGTCGACACGGCACGCGAACGCTTGCAACACGTGATGGGCATGATCGAGTCGGCCGTGTCCTCTAACCATGCGTTGTTCGAGCAGGTGACCCAAGCGGTGCACGCCGTGCGCGAGCTCAACGAGACCGCACAGTCGGTCGAAAAAATCTCGCAGATGACGACGCTGCTGTCGATCAACGCCCGCATCGAGGCGGCACGGGCCGGTGCCGCAGGCCAGGGCTTTGCGGTGGTGGCCGACGAGGTGCGCCGCCTGGCGGCCCAGTCGCGACAAGAGTCGCAAACCATCATGACGCGTGTGGCCCGCATCGAGTCGGTCATCCGCAGCACGGCCGATGCAGCCGATGCGCTCAAGCAGCGCGACCTCGAACTCATTGACCGCAGCCGCGCTGACATGGGCAGCATCGTCGATGAGCTGGGGGAGTCGATGCGTCGCGTGATGGACACATCGGGCTCGCTGTGCTCGATTGGCCAGAGCACGCGCATGTCGGTCGCTCAGGCCTTGGTGCAGTTCCAGTTTCAAGACCGTGTCACCCAACGCCTGCACCACGTGCAACTCAGTGCACAGGACTTTGCCCAGGCCCTGCAGCAGGGCTGGCCAGATGCCCAGCACATCGGCGCGCTCAGTGAGCGCCTGCTGGTCTCTTACACGATGCCCGAAGAAGGGCGTATCCACCGCAACGAAGCCGAGCCCGCCGATGACAACGACGGCCTCGTGATGTTTTGAGTCAGACAGGAGCAGCAACCATGAGCAAGAGCGTGATGATCGTGGACGACTCGTCCTCGGTGCGCACCGTGGTCGGCATCGCCCTCAGGGGCGCAGGCTACGAAGTGCTGGAGGCCTCAGATGGCGCCGATGGCCTGCGCAAGCTCGATGGCCGCAAGGTTCACCTCATCATCAGTGATGTGAACATGCCCGGCATGGACGGCTTGACCTTCCTCAAAGAGATCAAGAAGAGCGCGGCCTTCAAGTTCATCCCCGTGATGATGTTGACCACCGAAGCCGGTGCCGACAAGATGGCCGTCGGCAAGGCCGAAGGCGCCCGGGCCTGGATGACCAAGCCCTTCAAGCCCGAGCAAATGCTGGCAGCGGTTCAAAAGCTGGTGCTGCCATGAGCCAAGTCCACGCCCACACCGACGGTGCCACCTTGCACCTGAGCCTGGCCGGCACACTGACCATCGCCGAGGCCGCCGAAACACGCTCTGACCTGCTGACGCAACTGAGCGCCACAGGCAGCGAGGTCAAAGACATCCGTCTCGACCTCAGCGCTGTGCCTGAGATCGACTCATCCGGCATCCAGCTGCTGATCTCGACCGCCCGCACGCTGCAATCGCAAGGACGCGGCGCCTGGCTGCAACGCAGCTCTGACGTGGTCCGCACGGTCTCGCTGGCCCTGGGCGCCGCCGATGCCCAGCGCTGCTGCGGCTTCATCCACGCCAACGCCACAGGAGCCACGGCATGAGCACCATCGACCTTCAAGGCGCTGTCAGCGCCTTCCTCGTGGAAGGCCGCGAGCTGGCGCAAGAGCTGGAGCAAGGCCTGCTGCGCATCGAGCAAGGCCACGACGCCAACGACGCCGAGCTCATCAACGCGATGTTCCGTGCGGCGCACACCATCAAGGGCTCGGCCGGCATCGTCGGCATCGACAGCCTGACCCGCTTCACGCACAGCGTGGAGTCCCTGCTGGACCGCGTTCGTTCCGGCGAGCCCCTGCTCAATGGCGCCATGATCACGCAACTGCTGCGCTGCTGCGATCACATCAGCCGCTTGCTGGACCTGGCCGAGCAAGGCGACACCGATGGCAACGCCATTGCCGATCAAGAAAGCGCTTTGCTGGCCGGCCTGTGCGTGCCCCATGCCTCGCCATCTGATGCTGCGAACACGGCTTCAGCCACGCCCACGGCCGCCGCACCGGCTTTGGATGCACCCACCACCGAAGGCTTTCGCTTGTGGGCCCTGTTCGGCAAGGACAGCCTGCGCGACGGCATGGACCCGGCCTCGGCCCTGCTCTACCTGGGCGAGAAGGTGCACATCACCCAACGCGCCATGCAGGTCGAACGCGTGCCCTTGATGGAACAGCTGGACCCCGAAGATTGCTGGGTGGCCCTGGCCATCGAGGCCGACACCGGCAGCCAGGCCGACGCCCGTGAGGCCTTCGAGTTCTTCCAAGATGGCACCACCTTGGTCTTGGCCGATCGCGCCGCGCCACTGAGCAGTGTCTGGCCCTTGTTGGCACCTTTGCGCGAACGCCTGGGCGAGACCGCCCCCAGCAGCTGGGTACAAGCCGGTTTGTTGCGCGAGGGCGAGTGGGCTGCGTCTGAACCTGTGGCGCCCGTGGCTGTTGACCTGGAGGTGGCGGCGCCCGATGTGATGGACGCGGCACCTGCAGCGGTCGCCGTGGCGGCTGCCAGCAAGGCTTCCAGCGCCGCCTCGGCTGGCAGCGCGGCGCCTGCCCACGCCCCAGCCCGCTTTGTGCGCGTGCCGGCCGAGCGCCTGGACGAGCTGATCGTGCAAGTGGGCGAGTTGGTCATTGCCGGCGCCGGCGTGGACGTGTTGGCGCGCGACACGCGCAACACGCGCTTGCAAGAAGCCGTTGGCTCCTTGATGCAGTTGATCGACGGCATCCAGTCAGGCACCTTGCAGCTGCGCATGGGGCCCATGGGCGAGACCT
>JAVLFO010000394.1:0-4963 GCA_046052805.1 Aquabacterium sp.
TGGGCACCACGCTGCCACTGCTGGCATTGGTGACGGTGCCATGGGCCTTGAGCGGGTTTGCAACCAACTCGGGCCAGCAAGCCCGCTTGGGTGGGCTGTCGCCTCGACTGGCCCCCGCCCTGATGGCGCTCAACACATCGGCCATCTACCTGGGTCATGCGGTGGGTGCCACGGGTGGCGGCTGGGTGCTGACCAACCACGGCTATGGCCAGCTGCACTGGCTGGGCCTGGCCTGGATGCTGGCCGCCTGGGGCTTGAGCTGGTGGGCCCAAAGCGCCCAGCGGCAACACGACGCCAAGGTCGCTGGCACGCACTGAAGGCGCGTGAGTTCAGGCCATGCGCTGACGGCGGCCTTCGTACAGGCACACGCCACTGGCGACCGACACGTTGAGGCTTTCAACGCCACCCATCATCGGGATGCTGACCAGTTCGTCGCAGTGCTTGCGCGTGAGCTGGCGCATGCCTGCACCTTCGGCGCCCAGCACCAAAGCGACACCGCGCTTCATGTCGGCCTGATACAGACCATGAGGCGCATCGTCTGAGGTGCCGATCACCCAAATGTCGCGCTCTTTAAGCTCGGTGAGCGTGCGCGCCAGGTTGGTCACCATGAAATACGGCACGGTTTCAGCCGCACCACTGGCGACCTTGGCCACCGTGGCGTTGATGCCCACTGCATGGTCTTTGGGGGCGATCACGGCATGCGCACCAGCACCATCGGCCACGCGCAAGCACGCGCCCAGATTGTGCGGGTCAGTGATGCCATCGAGCACCAGCAGCAAAGGCGGCTCGTCGCCCAGGTTGTCCAGCAAATCATCCAGCGAATGGGTTTGCTGAACGGCCTCCACACGGGCCACCACGCCTTGGTGGCGGTGGGTGCCGGCCATTTTTTGCAGCTTGTCGTCGTCGCTGTCGATCGCCTTGAAGCCGGCTTCTTCGATCTTGGCCAGGAACTGCTTCATGCGCTGGTCGCGGCGGGTCGCGTCCACGTGCAATTCACGGATGGTGTTGGGCGCCACTTTCAGGCGCACGTTGATGGCATGGAAGCCAAATAGCAGTTTGAGACTCATGGCGGCATCCTAACCGCTCAACTGCCCTGCGGTGATGCGGATCAGGTGGCTGCAGCGCTGGGCGATCTGCAGGTCATGGGTGACCAGGACCAGCGTGGTGCCGACCTCGCGGTTGAGCTCAAACATCAGGTCCATGATCGACAAGCCCGTGGCGTGGTCGAGGCTGCCCGTGGGCTCGTCGGCCATCAGGATGTCCGGGCGCATGACAAAAGCGCGGGCCAGCGCCACGCGTTGCTGCTCGCCGCCAGACAACAGCGCGGGGCGGTGCTGCAAGCGCTGCCCGAGGCCAACCCGCTCCAACATGGCCTGCGCTTTGGACTTGGCGTCGCGGTCGCCCCGCAACTCCAGCGGCAGCATCACGTTTTCAAGGGCGCTCAGGTGGGCGATGAGCTGAAAGCTCTGAAACACAAAGCCCACGTGGCGAGCCCGGTGGGCCGCGCGCTCGTCTTCGGTCATGTCAAAGATCGACTGACCGCACAGGTACACAACCCCTTCCGAAGGCGTGTCCAGACCCGCCAGCAAAGACAGCAGCGTGCTTTTGCCCGAGCCCGACGCGCCCACAATGGCCAAGGACTCCCCACGCGAGACGCGCAAGTCGATGTTGTGCAAAATGGTCAAGGGGCCTGCGGAATCGGCCACTGTCTTGCGCAGCCCCTGGACCACGATGGCGTCTGGTAAGGCAGTATCGGCGTTCGTTGAGGCTGTGGTCATGTCAGGCTGAGCAGGTAGAAGAATGCAAATCGACTGTACGCGACGTGCGCTGATCTGCGCTGGCGCAGGGGCTCTGGCCACACCCACGCTGGGCTGGGCGGGCGCCGCACGCAAAATCATGGTGTTGGGCGACAGCTTGTCTGCCGAGTATGGCTTGCCTCGCGACAGCGGCTGGGTTGCTTTGCTCGCGCAAAGGCTGCGCACACAGGCACCCGACTGGTCGGTGGTCAATGCCAGCATCAGCGGTGAAACGTCATCGGGCGGGCGCACACGGCTGAACGCCCTGCTGGCGACACACCAGCCCAAGGTGGTAATCATCGAGTTAGGCGCCAACGATGCCCTCAGAGGGCTGCCCATCAAGGCCTTGATCGACAACCTGAGCGCCATGACCCAAGCCTGCCAGCAAGCTGGCGCCAAAGTGATGCTGGTGGGCATGCAGGTGCCGCCGAACTTCGGCAAACGCTACACGCAGGACTTTGCGGCCTCGTTTGAGACGGTCAGCCGAGCGCAATCTGCAGCCCTGCTCCCGTTTTTGCTCAAAGGTGTGGCCGACCGGCCCGATGCCAAAGACTGGTTTCAGGCCGATGGCATTCACCCACAGGCCAAAGCGCACCCGATCATCTTGGATCAGGTCTGGCCGGTGCTCAGGCCCTTACTTTTTGGGCGTTAAGCCGGCGCCCAGGTTGCCCATGAGGGTCTCGGCCTGTTTGCTCATCTGGTCTTGCATTTGCGTGAACATCTGACGCGACTGCTCGATGTAGCCGCCCATGAAGTTCTGCATCAAAGGGTTTTGCAAGTTGACGACCGAGTTCTCGGTCAAGCGCGACTGCAAGTCAATGAAGGACTGGATGTTCTTTTCCAGGTAGTTACCCATCAAGCCCTGCATGGTGTTGCCATAAAAGCGAATGATCTGGGCCAAGGCCTGGGTCGAGAACATCGGCACACCCGCTGACTCTTCTTCCAAAATGATCTGCAAGAGGATGCTGCGCGTGAGGTCTTCGCCGGTTTTGGCATCGGTCACGGCAAACAGCTGACAGTCCATCACCATCGCCTTGACGTCGGTCAGCGTGATGTAGGTGCTGGTTTGCGTGTCGTACAGGCGGCGATTGGGGTACTTTTTGATGACCCGCACACCGGCCGGCGCTGCGTCGTCGGGGCCGGCGGATGCGTCGTCTGCTGTCGATGCGGTCTCGGCCTTTTTCTTGCGCGGGGCAGTGCTCATCAGGGTCTCCTGTCGTTCGGTGCATTGTAGGAGCCTGACGGCGCCTGACCGGAAAAACAGGTCAAGGCTTCGTCAGTGCTTGTGGCTTTTCATGCAAGGCCAAGGCTGCCAGCAAAAGCCCTTGCGCCGTTGGATGAAAGTCAGTGACATACGGCATTTCTGGTGGCTTCTTGAGCACATGCTCACGCCAGGCCGCGCGGATCACCAAAGGCTGCATCCAATGAGGCCACTCGGGCATGGACCAACCCCACGCCCAGCCGCCATCGGGCTGCTGCGCCTCGAACACGCGGCGCATCCAGATCGGCTTGACCTGCTGCGCTTGCCCCAGCCAGGCCAGCGTCAACACCCGCTGGATGTAGGCGTCACGGACGATGGGATCCCACGCCAGTTGGGTCGCCACATCGCCCATCAGCTGAGACTCGAGCGCAGGCAGTTGAGACGGCAGCTCGCAACGCCCCCGTTTGGCCAAGGCAATGCCCATGAGCTGGTGCGTGGCGCAGACAGGGTCGCCCGAGGGCATCAGCTGCCCCACCAGAGGGCGGCACTGGTTATCAGTGAAAAAGCGCGTGGTGTCGCCTGATGCAAGCGCCACAGGGCGGCAGGTGACTGCATGCAGGAAGAACCGTTGGTAGTCGGCCAGTTCGTCGATGGCGATGGTGCCCAGCACAACGCTGGCATCGGGGTGAACCATGCGCTTCCAAGGCGAGGCTTGGTTGGGATCGGGGTAGCTGCGCACCAGTGCGCGGGCGACCAGGTCCTTCAAGTAGGCATCGTTGTGCACGTCGGCTGCGGCCTGAATCATCCACCACAGGGCCGCATTGCCCTCAGCCAGCAGGGCTGGCTCGTTGCGGTGGACCCAAACGAGCGCTTGGTCGTAGGCGCGCTGTCGCTCGATCATCGAAGGCGGCTCAACAGGTCGATTGGCCTGCTGGATCACGGCGGCCCATGCCAACACGCACACCAACAACAAGCCCAAACCACCGAGAACAAGGCAGCGCGCCCAAGCGCGCACACGGCCATCCACAACCTGCTTCATGTCACCACCCTGTTTGATTCGTTGCGGGCATTGTGCATGGGGCACTTGAAGCGCCGATGACCAGGGCCAGAGCGGCCAGCCAATGTGGCGCGGGCATGAAAAAACCGCCTCGTGGGCGGTTTCTTGTTTTTGCCAGTTCCCCAGGGTACGGGGACTCTGGAGTTGGGGGTAACTGGCTGAGTGACTACGACGTCACTGGAATTTGGTAGGCGCAATTGGATTCGAACCAACGACCCCCACCATGTCAAGGTGGTGCTCTAACCAACTGAGCTATGCGCCTTCAAGACCAATACTATAACACTATTTTCGACGTGCTCGCAAGGTGCCGTTGACTTGCAACACTTTTGCCAAAATCGCGTTGAGCTTGGCGGTGTCGGCTGTGTGCACCGTGAGCGTGATGGTGACGCGGTCACGCTGGGCCTGGCTGTTCATCGACACCACGTGTGTCTTGCCCTGCGCCAGCACGTCGCACACGTCGCGCAACAAGCCCGGGCGGTCATGGGCGTCGACCAACAGGTCAACAGCGTACTGCGCGGCATTGGCCGTGGCTTGACGGCCCCACGTGACCGGGATGATGCGCTCGGCCTCACGCCCCGCCATTTGCCTGAAGTTGCTGCAATCGGCGCGGTGCACCGCCACGCCCTTGCCGCGCGTCACGTAGCCGCCGATGGCGTCGGGTGGCGCCGGCTTGCAGCAGCGCGCCAGTTGCGTCAGCAAGGAGTCCATGCCGACCACGAGCACGCCTCGGCCATCGCCTGCGCTGTGCGCGTCAGCGCCGCGCGTGAGGCGGTTGGCGAGGAACTCGTCGGGATCAGGCTCTGGCTCTGCTGGGCGCAGGTGCTGCTCGATGTGCCTCAGCGAGAACTCGTCTTTGCCGACCACATCGAACAAGGCATCGGCATTGCGAAAGCCCAAGTCGGCAGCCAG
>JAVLFO010000395.1:0-2501 GCA_046052805.1 Aquabacterium sp.
CCTTGACCCTGCTCACCGCGTGCGGTGGCGGGGGTGGCGGTGGCGTTGACCCGCAAGTCACCGCCACGGCAAACACCATCGTTGAGCAGACCAACCTGGCCGCACAAGCCACGAGTCCGAACGCCACGCCAGCGGCCACCCCCGTTGACGCCGCAGCGCCCAGCGATGTGGTCAGCCCACCGGTGGTGATCTCGACCGACACGTCCAGCGCACCGAAGGCCACCGCCAACGACGCAGACATGCCCAGCGACCCCACGGTCTGACCCACAGCCCCTCGCGGGGCTTACCCCAAGAGCCCCCACGGGGCGGGCGGTTTGCTATCCTGCATGGCGAACCTCCCAGCCCGGTCGGGGGCTTTTTCACAGCCCATGAAGCCCATCCACACTGCCCTTGTCATCGGCGCTTTGAGCCTGCTGAGCACCACGCCAGCAGGGGCCGCGCCCGAGCAAAAGCCCTACACCCCCAGCCAAGACAAGCAAGTGGTGGAGGTGCTGCGTGAGCGCCCCTTGAGCACCGCCGAGCGCCAATGGCGTGCGCTGCGTCAACAAGCGCGACAAACCCCCGACAACGCCGCACTGGCCGTCCAAGTGGCCCGTCAGGCCATGCAGTGGGCTCGCCGCGATGGCGACCCGCGCCTGATTGGTCAGGCCCAGGCGGCTTTAGGACATTGGTGGACACAAGCCACCCCCCCAGCCGATGTGCGCTTGCTGCGCGCCGTCATCTTGCAAAGCACACACGATTTCAACGCGGCGCTCAAAGACCTGCGCGCCCTGACGCAAAGCCAGAGTGGCAACGCGCAAGCTTGGCTGACCCAAGCATCGGTGTTGCAAGTGACAGGTCAATACGACGCCGCCAGCGCCAGCTGTGAAGCCCTGAGCAAAGCCGGCGCGCCCTGGCACCAGCAAGCCTGTGCGCTAGAGCTGTCCAGCTTGCGGGGCCATGCAGACCAAGCCGAGCTTGAGCTGGCCACCCTGGTGCAAAAGGCCCCACGCGAGCTGCAGCCCTACATCAACCTGATCCGCGCAGAACTGGCCGAACGCCAGGGCCACATCCCACAGGCCAATGGCTTGTATGCCCTGCTGCTGAGCCAAGACGACGACGGCTACACCGAAGGCGCCTACGCAGACTTCCTGCTGGACCAGGGCCGGGCACCGGAGGTCATTGCCCGCCTCAAAGGCCGTCAGCGCA
This sequence comes from Aquabacterium sp., assembly GCA_046052805.1. GTDB lineage: Bacteria > Pseudomonadota > Gammaproteobacteria > Burkholderiales > Burkholderiaceae_C > Aquabacterium. The sequence continues at coordinate 1,189 of JAVLFO010000395.1, forward strand.
ACGACGCGCTCTTGCTGCGCCTGGCCGAGGCTTACACCGCCACGCAAGACCCCGCACGCGAGGCTGCCGTACAGGCCTTGCGCGCCCGCTTTGCGGCTGCACGCGAACGCGGCGACAGCGTGCACCGCCGCGAAGAGGCACGCTTCACGCTGCGCCTGCTCAAGCGCCCACAAGAAGCCTTGCGCCTGGCCCTGGCCAACTGGCAGGTACAAAAAGAGCCGCTGGATGCGCGCATCTTGTTAGAAGCCGCCAAGGCCGCAGGCCAGCCCCAAGCCGCCGATGCCGCTCGGACCTTCATCAACCAGGCCGGCTGGTCTGACCAACGTTTGGTGGGGTTGCTGTGATGAGCGCAACTCAACGCCACCACCACTTCCGAAGCCTGATGGGCTTTGGGACACGGCTGTGCCTGCTTGCACTGGCCATGCTGTGTGCCCACACCAACACCGCCTGGGCCCACAAACCCAGCGACAGCTACCTCACCTTGACCGCGCGTGACCAAGGCGTGGTCGACGCCCAATGGCACATTGCCTTGCGCGACCTCGATGCCGAGCTGCAACTCGACGCCAACGACGACGGCCAGCTGACCTGGGGCGAAGTGCGCAAGCGCTGGCCTGACATCGAACGCTTTGCTCGGCCGCACCTGAGCCTGCTGGTTGACGCGCAAGCCTGTACTTCGGGCGATGTGGCGGCCCCGGCGTTGATCGAGCACACCGACGGGCAATACGCGGTGCTGAGCTGGCGGCTTCAATGCCCATTGGCCCCAGGACAGCCCTGGACGCAAGCCACGCTGGATTACCGTCTGTTCGCCTTGAGCGACCCCACGCACCGTGGCATCGTGCATTGGCGCAGCCAGGCTGCGGGCAGCAGCACGGCCACATCGGGTGGCACGGTGGTCTTGGGCGTACAACGCCCACAGCACCGCTTGACTTGGGACGGCTTGCAAGGCGCGGCACCCGCTGCGACGACACCTGCCTCATCCTCGGCATCATCAAGCCAGCCCGCACCTGATGCGCCTGTGCTGGCGCCGCCGATTGCAGCGGCTGCACCTGAAGCACCCGCCCCCTTTTGGCCCTCACTGCTGCGTTTTGTGAAAGACGGCATCGACCACATTGCAGCTGGCACCGACCACATCTTGTTCTTGGTGTCCTTGCTGCTGGTGTCGGTTTGGCGCCGCGAGGGCTCGCCGCGCTGGTGGCCTTTGACGGCCGGCTGGCAAGCACGCGCCGACTGGCGCAGCGCCTTGGGCGAAGTGCTCAAGCTGGTCACGGCCTTCACGGTGGCCCACTCGATCACCCTGGGGCTGGCCGCTTTTG
>JAVLFO010000396.1:0-1921 GCA_046052805.1 Aquabacterium sp.
GAAGTAGTTGTACAGCGGCTTGTTCTTGCTCGAAAGCACGGCGAGGGGCGAGTCATTGCCCATGGAGCCGGTGGCTTCTTCACCATTGACGGCCATGGGGGCCATCAAGAACTTGACGTCTTCTTGCGTGAAGCCAAACGCCTGCTGACGGTCGAGGATGGACTCGGCGAACTCACCCACCGAGCCGGTGGCATCGATGCTGTCGAGCTTGATGCGGACGTTCTCGATCCACTGACGGTAAGGCTTGCTGGAGGCGTACTGCGACTTGAGCTCTTCGTCGTCGATGATGCGACCTTGTTCAAAGTCGATCAGGAACATCTTGCCGGGCTGCAGGCGCCACTTCTTGACGATCTTGTTCTCAGGAATGGGCAACACGCCCGATTCAGAGGCCAACACGACCAAGTCGTCGTCGGTGATCAGGAAGCGTGCGGGGCGCAGGCCGTTGCGGTCGAGCGTGGCGCCGATTTGGCGACCGTCGGTGAAGACCATGGCGGCAGGGCCGTCCCACGGCTCCATCATGGCGGCGTGGTACTCGTAGAAGGCACGGCGGCGCTCGTCCATCGTCGAGTGCTGTTCCCAGGCCTCTGGGATCATCATCATCGCGGCTTGGGCCAGCGGGTAGCCCGACATGGTCAGCAGCTCGAGCGCGTTGTCGAACGTGGCCGTGTCAGATTGACCATCGAGGCTGATCGGGTAGAGCTTCTTGAGGTCATCGCCCAGCACGGGCGACTTCATCACGCCTTCGCGGGCACGCATCCAGTTGAAGTTGCCCTTGACCGTGTTGATTTCGCCGTTGTGGGCGACCATGCGGTAAGGGTGAGCCAGTGGCCATTCAGGGAAGGTGTTGGTCGAGAAGCGTTGGTGAACCAGAGCCAGGGCCGAGGTGACGCGCTCGTCTTTCAGGTCCAGGAAGTACTTGCCCACCTGGTCCGCCAGCAGCAGCCCCTTATAGATGATGGTACGGCACGACATGCTGGGCACGTAGTACTCGCTGCCGTGGGTCAGGTTCAGCCCTTGGATCTTGCTGGACGCCGTCTTGCGGATGACGTAGAGCTTGCGCTCGAGCGCATCGGGCACCAGGATGTCAGGGCCACGGCCAATGAAGACTTGGCGGATGACAGGCTCTTTTTCGCGCACGGTGGGCGACATGGGCATGTCGCGGTCGACCGGCACATCACGCCAGCCCAGCAGGATCTGGCCTTCGGCCTTGATGGCACGCTCCATCTCTTGCTCGCAAGCTTGGCGCGAGGCCTGCTCTTTGGGCAAGAAGATCATGCCGACGCCGTATTCGCCGGGCGGAGGCAACTCCACGCCCTGCTTGGCCATCTCGGCACGGTAGAACTCGTCAGGGATCTGGATCAGCAGACCGGCACCGTCACCCATGAGTGGGTCGGCACCCACAGCGCCACGGTGGTCGATGTTTTCCAGGATCTTGAGGCCCTGGGCCACGATGCTGTGAGCCTTTTGACCCTTGATGTGGGCCACGAAACCCACGCCGCAGGCGTCGTGCTCGGCATTGGCGTACAGGCCACTGTCAGCCGCAGCTTGGATTTCTTGGGCGGTGGCCGTGACCAGATGGTCAGCGGGAGCGGTAGGGAACGAGGTTCCCGAAGTCGCCTGGGTCATGTGGGCGCTCCAGATGTGAGTGAGGGGAGACAACAAGAAAGACATAAGGATACTCCCTTAGCAAAGAGCCCTCAAGCCTTAATAAATAGGGTCAGATCTTAATTAAACAAAGTGCATGCTGGCGGCGCTCAATAAATAGGGTCAGATCAATCAAGCTTCGCTGTCACGCACTTTGCGCGGCCGGCCGCGAGGCTTGGGCAGGAGCCGTCGCCCCGCTTGCGCCTCCAACTGCACAGCCGCCTCAGGCGACATCAGCGCCCAACCAGCGTGCATGGCCTGGGCCCTGTCTCTTATA
>JAVLFO010000397.1:0-16634 GCA_046052805.1 Aquabacterium sp.
GTGGCTGATCACGCTCTCGAGCTGGAAGTCGGTGTTTTCAAGTTCCAGCTTGCCCGACTCGATTTTCGAGACATCGAGCACATCGTTGAGGATCTGCAGCAGATTGGTGGCCGAGCGGTGGGCCTTGTCGACGTAATTGCGTGCCTTGTCGGGCAGCTCATCGAGCAGCGCCAGGTGCGTCATGCCCATGATGGCGTTCATGGGCGTGCGGATCTCGTGGCTCATGTTGGCCAAGAAACGGCTCTTGGCAGCGGTGGCTGCGTCCGAGGCCGCCTGGGCGTTGCGCAGGGCCGTTTCGGTTTGCTTGCGCTGGGTGATGTCTTGCATGAGCGCGCAGATCTGGAAGCTGCCGTCTTGCTCGAAGGGGATGAGGACAACCTCGGCGTCGAAGGTTTCGCCGTCCAGGCGGGTTTGGCGCATCTCGACCGTGCAGGCTTTGGCGCCTGGCTCTAAGGCCAGGATGCGTGCCATGGTCTCGGCCGAGACACCACCCGGCGCCATCAGAGGCGACTTGAGTGGATCCAGCTGGAGCAAGTCGCCTTCGCCCGTGGCACCAAACATCTCAATGGCCCGTGGGTTACAGCGCACGATGCCCATGCCTGGGTTGTAGAAAATGAAGGCCACCGGTGCATGCTGGAAGACGGCCAGTGAGCGGGCCTCCACCTGCTTGCGCGCGGTGATGTCTGACCAATAGCCGTTGTAGGTCAGCGTGCCGTTTTGGTCTTCAGTACAGGTGCTTTCGCAGCGGATCCAGCGGTGACGACCGCCGATGCGCACGGAAAATTCAATCGCTTTGGTGGGGGGCACGGGTGGGTGTGCGGTGCCCATCAGCTCCCAGGCGCTGTGAGGGCTGCTTTGCAGTGAGGCCTCGCTCAGGCCCAGCAGCTTGTCCACGCCATGGCCAATGAAGCTGAATTGCCCGTCTTCGCCATCGGGTTTGACAAAGCGAAAGACCGTCAACGGCAGTGCATGCGCCATGGCGCCCAGGGCCTGCTCGCTGCGCGCAATGGCCTCGCGTTTGCGCTGCCGTTGCCCTTGCAGCAACAGCCCGCCCAGCCCGCTGACCAGCACCACGCCGGTGGCACCGGCCCAAGCCGCCATCAGGGTGCCTTCGCCTGCCAGGGGAATCAGGGCCCAGGCGCGCAGGTTGAGGTAACGGATGGGGCTGGAGACGGCCATGAACCGGCCATCGTCGCGCTCGACCAAGGCCACGTCCCGGTGACCCAACTTCAAGCTGCTCATGCGCCAACCCAGGTCATTGGGCACGCGCGTGTAGGTTTGCTTTTGGGCGGCCTCAGAGGGCATGTTGTCGCCCATCACCGGGGTGCGGCCCATCAGTTCACTGATGCGGTTGCCCAAGACGATGACGCCGTTTTGGTCGGTGACGAACATCTGCCGCGTTGGGTCTTCGACCAGGCGGCTGAGGTTGGCAGAGTGGTGCGAGGTCACGATCACGCCCAAAGGCGCATCGGCAGGGCCTACGCGTGCCGAAAAGCGAAAGCCTGGGGCCTTGGTTTGACGACCGACGACGAACTCAGCGCCTTCGCCACGGTCGATGGCCTGAATGTAGTACTGCCTGAACTGCGCGCTGGCACCCAGCAGGCTGGCGTTTTGACCGATGTTGGCATCGGCGTTCACGATGCCTTGTCGGTCGACCAAGTACAGACTTGTCAACGCAAAGTCTTGCGCCGTGTCTTTGAGCGACTGGCTCATGGCGTGCACGCTGGCATCGAGCATCAGGGCGGTCTGTCGTCTGGCGGGGTCGTCGGACGCCAGGGGCGCCATCATCCCCGCTGCGCCGTGCTCTTTCAGGTAGCCAATGACAGCGCTTTGGCGGCTCAAGGCCTTGGGCAGCGCGCTGAACTGCTCGAAGGTGACGTCGAGGTTGTTGTGCAGGGTGTCCAGGCGCTGTTCGGCTTGCGAGACGCGGTCCAGGCGCTGCTCGGTCACGGCGCGGTCGATCAGCCAAGCGCCAACGCCACAGACCACCACCGTCCAGCCCAAGGCCATCAACCACAGGCGCTGGGTTTGGCGCTGCCTCATTTGGGTCAGGGCGTCACCGGCTTGTGAGGGCTCGATGGCGTGTGGTCGTGGCTCAGCGGACGGTGCGTCCATGCGGCAGGTCTCCGGTGGAGGGTGCGCCTAGGTGACTGCTGGCGCTCAGAATGCGCCCAGTGTGCCCGCTGTTGGGGCATCGGCCTATAGGGCGATTTGCCTGTGCCGTGCTTTTTTCAGCCTTTGAGCAACAACGATTCAGCCCGGGCCAGCGATTGGGGTCGACCTGACAGGACCAGGGTGTCGCCCACTTCCAAAACCAGCGCTTGGTCTGGCAAGAGCACGTGGCCTTGCGCTCGGCGGATCGAGACCACGTCCACGCCCACGTCGCGTTGGTCGAGCGCCGCGTCCAGGGTCAGGCCCACACAGGTCGCGTCTGGGCTGAGGGTGACCGAGAGCAAGCGCTGCAGTTCACGCTCGTCCACGCTGTCGTCGTCGGCACCGTGGAAGTAGCCGCGCATCAGGCCATAGCGCGCCATCCGTTGCTCTTGCACCAAGCGGAACACGCGGCGCATGGGCACGCCCACCAGCGCCAGGGCTTGTGAGGCCAGCATCAGCGAGCCTTCGATGGCCTCGGGCACGATGACGGTGGCGCCAGCGCCTTGCAGCTCGTCGAGGCTGGCGTCGTCGATGGTGCGCACGACCACGGGCACCTGCGGCGCGTGCTCGTGCACCAGGCGCAAGATCTTCTTGGCCGAGGGGGTGTTGGGGTAGGTCACCACCACGGCGGCGGCACGCGACAGGCCGGCTGCCACCAGGCTTTGCAATCGCGAGGCATCGCCAAACACCACGCTCTGGCCGGCGGCTGCGGCCTGGCGCACACGGTCCGGGTCGAGGTCGAGCGCCATGTAGGGGATGCGCTCTTGTTCCAGCAAGCGCGCCAGGTTCTGGCCGCTGCGCCCATAGCCACAGATCAGCACGTGCTTGTCGGTGTTGATGGACTTGGTCGCGATCTGGGTCATGGCCAGCGACTGCATCAACCAGTCGGTCGACGACACCCGCATCACGATGCGGTTGCTGTAGACGATGATCAGTGGCGTGGCCAGCATCGACAGCACCATGGCGGCCAGCAGCGGGCTTTGCACGTGGTGCGGGATGAGCTGGTTGTCGGTGGCCAGGTTGAGCAGCACAAAGCCGAACTCACCGGCTTGCGCCAGGTACAGGCCGGTGCGCAAGGCCACACCGGTGGGCGCACCAAAGAGCTTGGCCAGCGTGGTGATGAGGCCCAGCTTGAACAGCACGGGCAGGGTGCCGAGCAAGAGCACCAGCGCCCATTGGTCGACCAGCGAATGCCAGTCCAGCTTCATGCCGATGGTGATGAAGAACAGCCCCAGCAGCACGTCGTGGAAGGGGCGGATGTCGGTCTCCACCTGGTGCTTGTATTCGGTCTCAGCGATCAGCATGCCGGCGATGAAGGCCCCGAGTGCCAATGACAGACCCGCATGCTCGGTCAACCAGGCCAGGCCCAGCGTGACCAGCAGCAAGTTGAGCATGAACAGCTCTTCGCTTTTGCGCCGCGCCACCAGGTTGAGCCACCAGTGCATCACCCTCTGCCCGCCGGCCAGCAGCACGATCAGCAAGCCGGCCGCTTTGATGCCCGCCAGCGCCAGGGTGCGGGTCAGCTCGCTGGCGCTGTCGCCCAGTGCGGGGATCAGCACCAGCAAAGGCACCACGGCCAAGTCTTGGAACAACAAGATGCCCATGACGCGGCGCCCATGCTCGCTTTCAAGCTCCAAGCGCTCGGCCATCATCTTGACCACGATGGCGGTGGAGCTCATGGCCAGCGCACCGCCCAAGGCCACCGCGCTTTGCCAGTTCAGGCCCCAGCCCAAGAGGCCGCCTTCATGGCCCATCCAGGCCAAGGCCGCGCCCAGCGCCACATGCCCGACCAAGGCCGCCAACACCGTCAAGCCGACCTGGCTCAGACCCAGCCCGAACACCAGTGACTGCATGCTCTTGAGTTTGGGCAGGTTGAACTCCAGCCCGATCACAAACATCAAAAAGACCACGCCAAACTCGGCCAGGTACTGCACACCGGCCGAGTCCTTGGCCAGGGCCAAGGCGTTGGGGCCGATCACCACGCCCACCACCAAGTAACCCAGCATGGGCGGCAGTTTCATCAGGCGGCACAGCACCACGCCAATCACGGCGGCAAACAGGTATAGCAGCGTCAGGTCAAGCGTGGTGGCCATGTTGTCCCTAGAATCGCTTGATCCTACCCGGGCTCGCGGACCTCGCTGCCAAGACCGCGCCCCCGTGTTGACTTCTTTGCATCCATGCTCACTCCTTCCCTCACCCAAGACGCCATCGTGGCCCTGGCCCAGCAGGCGCTGCAGATTGAGGCCCAGGCCTTGCTCGAGATGCGTGAACGCCTGTCGGGTCCCGCCGGCGAAGCCTTTGCCAGCGCGGTCCAAACCGTGCTGGCCTGCAAAGGCCGCCTGGTGGTGATGGGCATGGGCAAGAGCGGCCACGTGGGCCGCAAGATGGTGGCCACGCTGGCTTCGACCGGCACCCCGGCCATGTTCGTGCACCCAGCCGAGGCCCACCATGGTGACCTGGGCATGGTGCAACCTGGCGATGTGGTGCTGGCCATTTCCAACTCGGGCGAGAGCGAAGAGCTCACGGCCTTGCTGCCCGTGCTCAAGCGCCAAGGCGTGGTCTTGCTGGCCATGACGGGCAAGCCCGCGTCCTCATTGGCCCGCCATGCCGACATCGTGCTCGACAGCGCCGTCTCGCTCGAAGCCTGCCCCTTGAACCTGGCGCCCACGGCCAGCACCACCGCGCAAATGGCCTTGGGCGATGCGCTGGCCGTGGTGCTGCTCGATGCCCGGGGCTTCAAGGCCGAAGACTTTGCCCGCTCGCACCCTGGCGGCTCCCTGGGCCGCAAGCTGCTCACCCACCTGCGCGATGTGATGCGTGCCGGCGAGGCCGTGCCCCGTGTGCTGCTGGACGCCCCGTTTGGCGACGTCATGCGCGAGATGAGCGCCAAGGGCCTGGGCGCGGCCGCAGTGGTCGACGCCCAAGGGCACTTGCAGGGCGTGTTCACCGATGGCGATTTGCGCCGCAAGATCGAAGCCGGCATCGACCTGCGCAGCTCCACTGCGCGCGAGCTGATGAGCGCCAAACCCCGCACCATCCGCGACGACGTGCTGGCCGCCGAGGCCGTGTCCCTCATGGAAACCCACCGCATCAACACTTTGCTGGTGGTCGATGCCCATGGGCAGTTGGTGGGCGCCGTCAGCACCAACGACCTGATGCGCGCGAAGGTGATTTGATGCGAGCCTTGACCCCCACCCTGCAATTCGCACCCGAACGCCGCGCCCAGGCGCAAGGCGTGCGCGCCGTCATCTTTGACGTCGACGGCGTCTTGACCGATGGCACCTTGTTCATCAGCGAAGCCGGCGAAACCATCAAGGCCTTCCATGCCCTCGATGGACACGGCATCAAGCTGCTGGCCCAGGCCGGCATCACGCCCATCGTGATCACGGGCCGAGACTCGCCTGCGGTGCGCCGTCGCCTCAAAGACCTGGGTGTGCAACACGCCGCGTTTGGCGCGCACGACAAGCTGGCCGTCGCCGACCCCCTGCTGGCTGAACTCGGCTTGACCTGGGACCAGATGGCCGTGATGGGCGACGACTGGCCCGATTTGCCTTTGCTCTTACGCGCTGCCTTTGCGGTGGCGCCGGCCAATGCGCATGCCGAGGTCAAAGCGGTCGCCCACCATGTCACCACCGTGTTGGGCGGGCAGGGCGCCGCGCGCGAATGCTGTGACCTGATCCTGTGGGCCACCGGCCGTTATGAAGCCATGTTGCATGGTCACCTGAAGACGCTGGACACCACCGCCGACGGGGTGCGCCGATGAGCCCGCGCCTGTGGCTGTGGGTCGAGCGCGCACAAGCCACCTTGCCTTTGCTGGCCGTGGCCTCGCTGGCTGGTTTCAGTTGGTGGTTGGTGCAGTCATCGCCTCACGCAGGTGGGACCTCGGCACCGGCCAAGGCGTCTTCGGCGCCTGACTATGAGCTGCACAGCGCCCGTGTCGTGCGGGTCGATCCACAGGGCCGCCTCGAAGCCGTGCTCGATGGCCAAGCCATGCGCCACTACCCCGACACCGACCTCTTGCAGATTGACCAGGTCGTGCTCACGGCCCGCAGCGCCCAGGGCCAAGGCCTGCGCGCCGTGGCCCGACAAGGCGACGCAGACCAGCGCACCCAGGTGGTGACCCTGCGCGGCGGCGCCCAGGTGGTGGCCACGCCCCCAGCGGCTGCTCCGGCTTCTTCGCCATCGCCAGCAGAGCCAGGTGTGGCCGGACACGGCCTGCGCGGTGGCCCTTTGCGCTTTGCCGGTGAAGGCTTGCGCGTGGATGGCCTGGCGCGCACGGTCACCTCTGAGCTGCCGGTTCGCATCAGCCAAGACCACAGCCAAATTGACGCGCAATCGCTGCGCTACACCGAGCACACCGGTATCACCGAACTGGGCGGGCGCGTGCGTGGCCAGTACGTGGCGGCCACCCGGCCATGAGCGGCCTGGTCTTCATCACTGGCGCCTCCAGCGGCATTGGCCAGGCCTTGGCGGCGCGTTATGCCCGTGCGGGCTGGCGCCTGGCCTTGGTGGCCCGCCGCGTCGACGAGATGCGCCAGTGGGCGCAAGCCCAAGGCTGGCCGGCCGACCAATGGGCCGTGTACGCCGCCGATGTGCGCGATGAAGCGCAGATCCAGGCCGCGGCCCAGGGCTGTTTGCGCACCCAGGGCTTGCCAGACGTGGTGGTGGCCAATGCGGGCGTGAGCATCGGCGTTGACCTGGCTTACGCCGAAGACTTGGCTGTGCTGCGCGAGCTGTTGGACACCAACGTGGTGGGTTTGGCCGCCACCTTCCAGCCTTTCATCACGCCCATGAAACGGCGCGGCAGTGGCACCTTGGTGGGTGTGGCCAGCGTGGCTTCGGTGCGTGGCTTGCCGGGCCATGCCGGCTACTGCGCGGCCAAGGGCGCGGTGGTGCAGTTGTGCGAGACGCTGCGGGGCGAGTTGCAGGCGCATGGCGTCAAGGTGGTCACCCTGGCGCCGGGCTACATCGACACCCCCCTGACCCGCGAGAACACCTACCCGATGCCTTTCTTGATGGCCCCCGACGTCTTTGCCGATAAGGCTTTCGCGGCGATCGGGGCCGGCGTGCGCTGGCGCGTCATCCCATGGCAGATGGGTGTGGTGACCACGCTGCTGCGTTTCATGCCGCGCGCCGTGTTTGACGCGGTGGTGGGCTCACAGCAGCACCGCAAAAAGCACCGCCGCAACGGCACTTGATGCGGCGCCAGAGCTGGGCGCTTGCTCAGTCGTGGCCGTGCCCGCGACCGTGTCCATGACCTCGACCGTGTTCGCGGCCGCGGTCGTCGTCCTGCTCGCCACCGCGCTCGTCACGGTCCCAGCGGCCGTTGTCGTGGCGCTCTTGCTGGCCACGGCGAGGTTCGTCACGCACAAAATACACGGGCTGGCCACAGGCGCGGTACACGTTGCAATACCGCTTCCAGTTGCCCGAATGGCTGGGCGGCACACGCAGGTAAATGGGGCGTTGTTCGTAACCGTAGCGGCCTTGTTCAATGACCACCGGTTGCGCGTAGATCACTTGGGGTGGCTGTGGGCCGATGTCGACACGGCCATAAAACCCGGGCTGTGACACGTTCACGCTGACGCCGACCTGCGTCGCCGCTTGTGCCGTGTGGCTGGCCAAGATGGCCAGGGCCAGGAGGAGGGTGCACTTGATTTGCTTCATGCTTGGCATTGTGGACCTCGGCTGCATCTGCATGTCGCGCAAGGGGTCACCAACGGTTTGCGCGCGCCCATGAAAAAAGGCGATGCCGTGGGGCATCGCCTTTTTCGAGATCCTCAGAGGCGGGCCGTGGGGCCCGCGCAGGAATCAGTAGCCGCCGCCGTAGCCGCCGCCGTTGCCACGGCCACCGCCGTAACCGCCGCCGCCGCCTTCACGACGACCGCCGCCACCACCGTAGCCGCCACCGCCGCCGCCTTCACGGCCACCGCCGTAACCGCCGCCGCCGCCAGCACCGCCACCGCCGTAGGGGCTGCGGAAGCCAGCAGGACGCTCTTCACGTGGGCGAGCTTCGTTCACGACCACAGCGCGACCGGCAACAGGCTGACCATTCAGACCGTTGATGGCGGCTTGTGCTTCTGCATCAGAGCCCATTTCGACGAAACCAAAGCCCTTGGAGCGACCGGTGTCGCGGTCCATCATGACCTTGGCGGAGCTCACGGCCCCGAATTGCGAGAAAGCATCTTGCAGATCCTGATCGCGCACGGTGTAGGCGAGATTGCCCACGTAAAGTTTGTTGCCCACGGAGAGCCCCTTTCAAAGTATCAAAGTAACCATGTGGAGCTTCAACGCATCAGGACCCATTCCATCGACGGTGCCGCTTCCAGACACAGACCGAACCATTATGGGTGATCCAGCCACATTCAGCCAGCATTTTCAACCCTTACATTCGCCCAGATGTCAACCATCTGCCCGAGGTGTTGCGTGCGGCCCTCAAGAAACCCTAGGGGCTAGCACCTATGATCAGGCGGCGTATAGCCCCTCGCATCTTGTTCTGGCGGGCCCACACCAAGCTCTCATGTCTTCAGCGCGAACCGACGTCAACCCTGTTGTGGCCCCTAAATTCGACTGGTGGGGCGCCTTGGTGCGCGTGCTTTCGAGCATCGAGGCCGTGCGCGACGGGCGTGCCATGTACGTTTTGTTGGCCGCGTTTTCAGGTGCGGGGCTTGCCGTGGCCAGCGCCCAAAACTCGCTCGGCCGTGGCCAAACCGGCTGGGCGATCGGGCAGGGCGCCGCTGCGTTGTTCATTGCTTTTTATGGCGCCAATGCCGCTGGCTTGATTTTGATGGATCGCGCCATGGGCCGCCCAGCGCGGGACGTCGCGCAGGCACTGGAAGACGCCTTGTTGCTGGGGCACCGCGTTTTGCTGGCCCTCTTTGCAATGCTGAGCGTGGCGGCGCTGGCTGTGGGGGTCATGTGGGCTTTGTATGCCTTGTGCGCCCAGCCCAAGGTCGGCGTCTGGCTGTTCGTGTTGGTGGCCCCTGCCACGGTCTTGGTGGTGGGCGCGCTGCTCCTGGTGGGCGCCGCCGTGGTTGCGCCCTTGACGGGGCCTGTGGTGTGGGCGGGGGCTTCGTGGTGGGGCGCTGTGCGTGAGTTGGCTGGGCTGACGCGCCAGCGTTTGCTGCAAGCGGCTGTGCTGGTCGCTGGTTTGGGTCTGGCCACGGGCCTGGTGGGTGCGGCCACCAGCTTGGTTGTGTTGATCGGCGGGCGGGTGATGGCGCTGGCTTCTGTGTTGGTGCTGGGGGTGGATGTGCAACCTGAGGTGCTGATGGCGGGGCTGTTCGGCTACGGTCTGCGCAGCATCAACGCGGCCGGCATCGCGCCCGAGGCTTTGCCTTATATTTCGGCCGCCACGGTGGGCGGTGGCGTGGTGTTTGCCATCGCGCTGGTCTTGCCCACCTTGGTCTATTTGCGCGGGGTGTGCGAGGTCTACCTGGCCCTGCGCGCCGCCCAAGAAACCGCTTCGACGCCTGAGCCTGTATGAGCCCTGCTCGCCTGGATGCTGCGCTACCGTGCCCGTGTGGTCTGCCATCGGCCTATGCCGATTGTTGCGGCCGTTATCACGCGGGCCCTTTGGCATTGCAGGCCCCCACCCCTGAAGCCTTGATGCGCTCGCGGTACAGCGCTTTTGTGCTGGACCTGCGCCCCTACCTGCTGGACACCTGGCATGCGTCGACACGGCCTGAGGCCATCGAGCCCCCCGAGCCTGGGCTGCATTGGCTGGGTTTGCAGGTCAAGCGTGCACACCTGGCGTCGCCCGACGAAGGTGTGGTCGAGTTTGTGGCCCGCAGCAAGCTGGGTGGTCGGGCGCACCGCTTGCACGAAGTCAGCGGTTTTGTGCGCGAAGGCGGGCGCTGGTATTACACGCGGGCATTGGTTTGATCCAGGTCGGCTTCGGTGCAGTGGCGCCCCCTCACCCGAGGGGTTAAACGCGAGACAGAAGGGGTTCCCCGGGCGACAAAAAGAGGGATACCGCCTAAGGTACAGGCAAATCCATTGCACGCCACAGAAGTACACCATGCTAGACAAGCTCAACGCCATCCAGATCATGATGGGGATCCTGGGAGCGTCTGCCGTGACCATGACCGCCCTGGAAGGCATCCTGATCGGCAAGCGGGCCAATGCGCGCGGCGAGGCTTACGACTGGCGCGCTTTTTGGACCACGATCCGCATCAACCTGTGGCGTGCCGCCGCCGAGGCCTTGCCCATGGGCGTGGTGCTCAGCGCAGCCCTGCCGTTTGGCGCCTGGATGTACGCCCACCGCATCACGACCATCCCCATGAACACTTGGTGGGCATGGGTGGCAATGTTCTTTGTGACCGAGTTTTTTTACTACTGGCTGCACCGCTCAGGGCACCGCATCCGTTGGTACTGGGCCTCACACGCCATCCACCATTCCGGCAACCAGTACAACCTCGCGGCGGCGTTTCGCCAGTCGATCACGGGCAAAGTCTCGGGCGGATTCGTGTTTTTCGCGCCCCAGTGCCTGCTGGGCTTTTCGCCCGACGCGGTGTTGATCTCCTACGGCCTGAACCTGGTCTACCAATTCTGGATCCACACCGACTTGATCCACAAATTGGGCTGGATGGAAGGGGTGTTGAACACGCCTTCGGCACACCGGGTTCACCATGCCGCCAACGTCGAATACCTTGACTGCAACTACGGCGGCACGATCATGTTGTTCGACCGCTTGTTTGGCACCTACGTGCCCGAGAAGGATGGCGTGCCGATCCGCTATGGCTTGGTCAAGCAGGTCACGACTTACAGCGCCATCCGCATCTGCATGATGGAGTGGATGGCCATTGGCAAAGACGTGTGGCGCGATGTGCGCACGGGGCGCGTGCAAGACATCCCTGGGCACTTGTTCGGCCCGCCCGGCTGGGCGCCCCATGGCCAGGGCCTGACGACCGAGCAGTTGCGCGCGCGCATGCTGGCCACCACGGGGTCTGCCTCGGGTGTGCCGCCCCAAGAGTGGTTGGCGTCCCCTTCGGCCTCCGAGGGCACCCCCCTCAAAGCCGCATCGGCCTGAGCCTGGGGGCGGGCTTCAACCCTGGGGCGCGGTGAGCGCTTCGAGCTGGTCCAGCCACGCCATGGCTTGTTCGCGGCTGTCGCCACACATGCTGGGCGATGGCTGCAAGGAGCCGCACACTGCGGGGCGTTCGGGCAAGCCAAAGAGCTGACATTGCAGCGCTGCGTTGAGGTGCGGGCAGGGCACACCAGCCGGCTTGCCGTGAGGCAGACCCGGCATGGGCGATGAGATGGAAGGGGCGGTGCAACAAGCAGCGCACCCGGGGCGACAGTTCATGGGGCTCCGGCAGGGGAGCTCCATTGTCGCCCAAGGGCCGCGTTTTCACCCAAACCGGGGTGATCTCAGTACAATGGAAGGTTGCTCAAAAAAGAGGCAAACGCGCACCCATGGTGGGGCTGCGTGTGCCCATGCTGCTTGCGAGGCGTTGCCATGCTTTATCCCAAAGAATTTGACGTGATCGTGGTCGGTGGTGGCCATGCCGGAACCGAAGCCGCGCTGGCCGCCGCCCGCATGGGCTGCGCCACCTTGCTGTTGACGCACAACATCGAGACGCTGGGGCAGATGAGTTGCAACCCATCGATTGGTGGCATCGGCAAGGGCCATTTGGTCAAAGAAGTTGACGCGCTGGGCGGCGCCATGGCTGCCGCCACCGACGAAGGCGGCATCCAGTTCCGCATCCTCAATTCCAGCAAGGGCCCGGCCGTGCGTGCCACGCGCGCACAGGCCGACCGCATCCTGTACAAGGCCGCCATCCGCAAGCGCCTGGAGAACCAGCCCAACCTGTGGCTGTTCCAGCAGGCGGTGGACGACCTCATGGTGGAGGGCGATGGCGACGGCGCGCGCGTGGTCGGCGCCATCACGCAGGTGGGCATCCGCTTCAAGGCGCGCACGGTGGTGCTGACCGCCGGTACCTTCTTGGACGGCAAGATCCACGTCGGGCTGCAGAACCACAGCGCGGGCCGGGCAGGGGACCCACCTTCGGTGGCGCTGTCGGCACGCTTGAAAGAGCTGAAGCTGCCGCAAGGTCGACTGAAAACCGGGACCCCGCCGCGCATCGATGGCCGCAGCATCGACTTCAGCCAGCTGACCGAGCAGCCCGGAGACGGCATGGACGGCGTCTCTGCTGTGCCCGTGTTCAGCTTCTTGGGCTCGGCGTCGCAGCACCCGGCCCAAATGCCTTGCTGGATCACGCACACCAACCAGCAGACGCACGACATCATCCGCTCGGGGTTCGATCGCAGCCCCATGTTCACCGGCATCATCGAAGGCGTCGGTCCGCGTTACTGCCCCAGCATCGAGGACAAAATCAACCGCTTTGCCGACAAGGACTCGCACCAGATCTTCCTGGAGCCCGAGGGCCTGACCACCAACGAGTTTTACCCCAACGGCATCAGCACCTCGCTGCCCTTTGACATCCAGTTGGCGGCGCTGCGCTCCATGCCGGGTTTACAAGACGCCTATGTGATGCGGCCCGGCTATGCCATCGAGTACGACTACTTCGACCCGCGCGGGCTGACCTCGTCTTTCGAGACCAAGGCCATTGGTGGCCTGTTCTTTGCCGGCCAGATCAACGGCACCACCGGCTACGAAGAGGCGGCTGCCCAAGGTTTGTTCGCTGGCTTGAATGCCGCTCTGCAAGCGCAAGGCCGTGGCCCCTGGATGCCGCGCCGCGACCAGGCTTACCTGGGCGTGCTGGTGGATGACCTGATCACCAAGGGCGTGACCGAGCCTTATCGGATGTTCACCAGCCGCGCCGAGTTCCGCCTGCAGCTGCGTGAAGACAACGCCGACATGCGTTTGACCGAAACCGGCCGCGAGCTGGGCTTGGTGGACGATGTGCGCTGGGATGCCTTCAACCGCAAGCGCGACGCTGTTTCACGTGAAACAGAACGCCTGAAGACGCGCTGGGTGCGCCCTGTGACGCTGCCTGCCGCAGATGCCGAACGGCTGGTGGGCAAGGCGTTAGAGCGCGAGTACAACCTGGCCGACCTGCTGCGCCGCCCCGGCGTGGACTTCGACAAGCTGGGTGAAGTGGACGCCATTGCCACCCGCCGCCAGGCCGAGATCCATGCCGAGGCCGGCAAAACCGCGGCAACCGAGGGCGCTGTTCCACGTGAAACATCGGTCGGGCGGGCGCGCTTGCGGGCCGAGTTGGGCGATGCCTTGGCCGATGCGGTGATCGAACAAATCGAGATCAGCGTCAAGTACGCCGGCTACATTGACAAGCAAAATGACGAGGTCGAGCGGGCGGTGCACTTTGAAAACCTGCGCTTGCCCGACGAGTTGGACTACCTGCAGGTGTCTGCCTTGAGCTTTG
This sequence comes from Aquabacterium sp., assembly GCA_046052805.1. Lineage (GTDB taxonomy): Bacteria > Pseudomonadota > Gammaproteobacteria > Burkholderiales > Burkholderiaceae_C > Aquabacterium. The sequence continues at coordinate 13,500 of JAVLFO010000397.1, forward strand.
AAGCGCGCCAGAAATTGAGCAAGCACCGACCCGAAACGCTGGGCCAGGCTTCGCGCATTTCGGGCATCACACCGGCGGCCATTTCGCTGTTGTTGATCCACCTGAAAAAGGGCCGCTTCAAGGGCTTCGCGCAGGTAGAGGCCAATGAGGCTGCCGCCAGCGACGCTTGACGCTGGGGCTTTTGGCTGGGTGAATGGGTGCGCCAGCGGCTGCAACACACAAAGACAGGCGCCCAGAGTGGCGCATTTGACAGGAAGATGGATGGCGTTTCAAGCGAAATCGGGTGGCCCACGGCGCGGTGCTGGTGGCCCTCAGCGGGGTGCAGCAGGGGCAGGCGGGGCTCATGCTGGTGCGCGTTCGGCACCCAAAGCGGCGCCTAAACCAAGCGCTCCTCGGGCCGCGCCTTGGACCCTGGACGAGTGGCATTCGGCTTTGCCTGAGGCCTTGGCTGCGGTGGGCGTGGTGGTCAGTGAGGCGCAGCAATGTCAGTTGGCTCAGTACATGGTCTTGCTGGCGCACTGGAACAGCACGTTCAACCTGACAGCTTTGCGTGACCCGCGCGACATGCTGAGTCACCACCTGATGGACTGCTTGACGGTGCTTGGCCCTTTGCAGGCCCACTTGGGCGGGGTGGGGCAGATGGCCCGTGCCGAGCCCGTGCGTTTGCTGGACGTGGGCAGTGGTGGCGGTTTGCCGGGCGTGGTGCTGGCCATTTGCTGCCCCGGTGTGCAGGTGACCTGCGTGGACACGGTTGGCAAAAAGGCGGCGTTCATTCGCCAGGTGTCGGCCGAGCTGAAACTCGACAATCTGCGCGCCGAGCATGCCCGTGTCGAGCACTTGACCGGGCGTTTTGATGTGATCACCTCCCGGGCCTTCGCGTCCTTGGTGGATTTCGTCAGCCTCACGCGGACCTTGTTGCCCGCCAGCGGTGTCTGGATGGCCATGAAGGGCAAGGCGCCCGACGACGAAGTGGCTGCGTTGCCGCCTGATGTGTCGGTGTTTCACGTGGAACAACTGCAGGTGCCGGGGTTGGATGCCCAGCGCTGCTTGGTCTGGATTCGCGCGGTCTGAGTGGCCGTATGCAGGGCTGCAGCGCGGCCGTGCGGGGCCATGCGGGGTCTGTGGGCGTCAACAAAGGAATGTGATCATGCTGTGTACTCGTTCAGGACATCGCCTTGCGTGGGGTGTTGGGGCGTGTCTGTTGGCGCTGGGCGGCGCCGTGTCAGGCTGGGCTGCTGAACCTCAGTTCACACCTGTGGCGCAAGCCGTTCCTGGGGTGCTGCAAACCGCGCCGGCCGAGCCCAAAGGCGCCTTGTCGGAGCAGGCCCGCCAGCGATTGGCCGACCATGCAGCGCGCCCCGCGCCGGTGAGCGGCCGCGTGGCCAATGAGGCTGCACCGGCTTTGTCAACCGCGCGGCAGGTTGCGCCCAACCACTTGGAGCCCTTGTGGGGCCAGGATGCCCTCCCTGCGCCCAAGGGCGACACCGTGTCCAAACCACAGGCGGCCAAGGTCGCGGCGCCGTCTGCTGTTGCCTCACCTCGCGCCCCACAGTCGCCCAAGGCGGCCCAAGTCCCTGCCGTGCCTCCCCTGCCTGCTGCCACAGTGGGTGTGCCGCCGGCCACGTCGGGCAAGCCGAAGCCCGCGGCCGTGGCGGTTGCAAAAGGCAGGGCAGGCAGAAGTGAGCGCGCTGCCTTGCATGCAGAGGCCGAGCGCGCAGCCAAGGCTTCTGAGTCGCGTCTGCCACATCGCAAGCTCAGGGCGCATGCCGAAGCCAAGGGTCATGCCCATCCACCCGGCAAAGGCGCCAAGCCAGCCAGCAAGACTCACGGGCTTGCCGCCGCACCGCGCGCGAAACCAACCGGCAAGTCAGCGGTGTTTCACGTGAAACACGGGGCCCGCACCCCCGCCGCGAAAGCCGCCGCCACCAAAAACAAATCTGCAAAACCCACAAGCGCGAAGCCCATGGCCACAAAGGGCGCTGCGGTAAAGCCTGCTGGCAAGGGCCACACCAGTCCAGCCAAGGCGTCAGGCAAAACCAAGCTTGCCAAGCCATCCAAAGGCACCAAGGCGAGTGCGGCCAAGGGCGCAAAGTCTGCGCAGGGCAAGCACCCAGCCACACGCCATCGCAGTTGATCCACACGCGTCAGGGATAATGGCTGCATGCCACACATTTTCTGCATCGCGAACCAAAAGGGTGGGGTGGGCAAAACCACCACCACCGTGAACCTGGCCGCAGGCCTGGCCCAGCTGGGGCAGCGCGTGCTGATCGTGGACCTGGATCCTCAAGGCAACGCCACCATGGGTTCGGGCGTGGACAAACGCACCATGCCGCACAGCGTTTACGACGTGCTGCTGGAAGACGCCACCATCGCCGAAGCCCGCTCACGCAGCCCCAAGGGGGGCTACGACGTGCTGGGCGCCAACCGCGAGCTGGCCGGCGCCGAAATCGAACTGGTGTCGCTGGAGCGACGTGACCGCCGCCTGAAGACCGCCATCGAGGCGGCCGAGGGCGATTACGATTTCGTCCTGATCGACTGCCCGCCTTCGCTGAGCCTGCTCACGCTCAACGGCCTGACCTGCGCCCATGGCGTGATCGTGCCCATGCAGTGCGAGTACTTCGCCCTCGAAGGTCTGACCGACCTGGTCAACACCGTCAAGCAGGTGCATGCCAACCTCAACCGCGAACTGCAGCTCATTGGCCTGTTACGCGTGATGTTTGATCCGCGCATCACCTTGCAGCAGCAGGTCAGCGACCAGCTCAAGTCCCACTTTGGCGACAAGGTGTTCGACACCGTCATCCCGCGCAATGTGCGCTTGGCCGAGGCGCCGAGCTATGGCGTGCCCGGTGTGGTGTTCGATGGCAGCTCCAAGGGGGCGCAGGCTTTTGTGGCCTTTGCCAAAGAGCTGGTCCATCGCGTCAACACCAAGCTGGCTTGACGCGACAACCTACCGGCAACGCACCCCTTCGTCCTTTTTCACCGACCCCGACAGCGAGAGCGCCACGATGGCCACCAAAAAAACCAAAGGCTTGGGCATGGGCCTGGAAGCCCTGCTGGGCCCCAAGGTCAGCGATCCGCTGCCCAGCACAACGCCCGATGGCGCGCCCACGACCTTGGCCTTGGACTTGATGCAGG
>JAVLFO010000398.1:0-4683 GCA_046052805.1 Aquabacterium sp.
AGCGTGCAAGACGCGCAAGGCATCCTCAAAGGTGGCGACACCGCGGTGACCGACTACTTTGTGGGCAAGACACGCACGCCTTTGACGCAGCAGTTCCAGCCCGTGGTGAACAAAGCCATCAGCAAAGTCGACCTGGTCGACAAGTACAACGAACTGGTGGGCAAGGCCGCCAAGATGAGCCTGTTGCGCGGCGATGCCGTCACAGTGCAGCAGCACGTCACGCAAAAGGCGCTCGATGGGCTGTACTTTGTGATTGGCGAAGAAGAGCGTCGCATCCGCCGAGACCCCGTGGGCACCGGCAGCGCCTTGCTCAAAAAGGTTTTCGGGTTTTGATGTCCGAGGGGCTGCTGGCGGCGTCTGCCGCGCTGGCAGCAGCACTGGCGGCCGCACTGGTGTCGGCGCGTGCCGCTGAGGTCGATACCTTCTCGACTTGAGGATCGGCCCACGGCCCGGTCACCTTGAACTCTTGCGTGCCCGCGTCGGCCACCTGCTTGCGCAACAAGACCTGAGCCACGAAGGTGCCCAAGCCAATGACGGGGTTGATGGCCGCGTAGGCCAATGAGGCACCACCCGCGTTCACGTCGGGCACCACGAACACGTGCAGGTTCTGGGTTTCGCGGCTGAGGTCGGCCTCGCCTTCCATCAGCACCACAGCTTGCACGCCGCGCATGCGCAGGTTGCGCGTCACGGCCACCCCTTGGGTGATCTTGACGTCACCATCGATCGCGTCAAAGGCAAAACCTTGTTGGAACACGTCTCGGAAGTCGAGCGTCAAGCGGCGCGGCAGCGACTGCAAACTGAGCACGCCCAGCAGCTTGGCCACGCCCGGGTCCACCTTCAAAAATTGGCCTTCGGAAATCAGCACACGGACATCGCCGGCCATGGTGCTGGGGTCGGGCTCCATCGGTGAGCCCAGCCAACTGACCTGGCCCGTGAGCTTGCCTTTGCCTCCTTTGACGGTTTGCGGCAAGCCCAGCCGGGTCAGCATGGCGCCGCTGTTTTGCAAGTCGAGCGTGAAGGCAAAGGCCGAGCGAGGCTTGAGCCTGGCCACGCCGCCCGAGCGGCGCGTGGCGCTGGGCACGCTCTGAGCACCCAAGGCCGCCCAGTTGCCCGTGGCGCGCAATTGGGCCTCGGGTGTGGTGATGCTGAACTTGGTCAGGCGCCACTCAGGCAAAGGCGCACCGCCAGCAACCGGCAATGAGCGGTTGATGGCCTCAATTTCAACACGACCCAAAGACAGACCGCGCCACTCAAACTGGTCAACCACGATGTCCAAGGCGGGCAAGCTGCGGGTTTCGCTGGCCAGGATCTGCTCGGCCGCCTGCTCTTCGAGCAGCTGCGCATCGGCATTGGGCACGCTCAAGCGTGACAAACGCGCCACCACGCGCCCCGCGCCTGCCGCATGGGCCATGGGCGAGGTGTCTGGCACCCACTCGACAGAACCTGCCACCTGCTTGGCTTCCAATTGCGCGCGCCAAACACCGGGGCCAGGGTGGGCCACGGTGGCGCTGACGTCTTGCAATGCCCGCTGCTGCAGCGTCAAGGCGTTGGCCTTGAGGCTGAGGGTGTCGGGCACATAGGTGTCGGCGGCATCGCTGCTTGCGGCAGAGCGCGGCGCATCGACTGGGATCAAACCACGGGCCACCGTGCGCCAAGCATCGAGGTCGAGCGAAGGCACCACCACCTGGGCGGCCACGCCTTTGGACGGCAGCGCCAGCAGGCCGGTCGGGCCACCGGCAGCGGCCTGGATCAGGCTGATCGCACCGCGCGTCACGCGAGACGTCTCGCCACTGACGTCGCGGCGATAGTCCACGCGCAGCCAGGGGATCGACCCCGAACTCATCTGCATGGCCTGCGGGTTGCCCAAGTCGATCAGCAAGGCATCACGCTGCCCAGCCGCGTCGTCCAGCCGGTGGGTGACGGTGATGGGCCAGACGGCCGCAGCAGCCTTGTTCAAGGGCGCAGGCAAGTCGGCCGACATGCCTTGCAGGGTCGACGTGACCTTGACCTCGGGCTGAGGCGCCGAGCGGCCTTCACCCTTGCCGATGGTGACGCTCACGGCAAAGGGCGACTCGCCCGTCAGGCGCTGCGCCACACGCGCCAGCACCGGAAACTCGTCGGCGTGCCGCAAGCCTTCGGCCGACATCACCCCTTGCGCCACCACGCGCGTGACGTGGTCGGCACCCCGCTGGCCAGACACGCTCACCTCGTGGCCCCACACCCGCGTGCGGGCCTGGATGTTCAGGTCAGACTCTGAAAAACCCACCGTGCCGCGCAAGGCTGCAAACAGCGGCACATTGGGGTTGAGGCGCAAGCTGGCCTGGTCTTTGTCTTGCAGCGTGACCAGGCCTTTGACGCGGGTGTCATCGGCATGGTCGAGCGGGATGTCGAGCGAAAGCTGCAAGGTGCCCGTGCCTGTCGATTGGGCCTGATCGAAGAAGTGCCCGTTCCAGGCACCCACAGGCGAGACGGCCAGAAACCGCACCAGGTCATTGAGCGGGCCATCGCCCTGCCCCTTGATCGTCAGGTGGGGGTCTTTGTCGCCGAGGTCGTCGATGCGCCCCTCCACGTTGCGCAGCGCAAAGCCGCCACTGCCCACACCGCCCAAACTGCCTTTGGCGCCTTGGATGAGCATGCGCTGGCCCTCGAACAACAGCAGGCCATCGAGCGAGGTAAAGGCGGGCCAGGCACCGGCCTTGGGGTCGGGCGAGATGCCCATCAAGGAGGCCGGCACATAGTCGAGCGCCACGCGCCGCAAGGGCACTTTCACCCGAAAGCGCCCGCCCACGTCGTTTTTGAACGGAAAGGCGTCCAGGTCACCATCGACCTCGAAGCTCACCTGCTCACCCGTGCCACCACGCAAAGCCTGCTGCACATAGTCGCGCGGCGCTTTGGGGATCTGCAAGGGCAGGTAGCGCCACACACGCGTGGCATCGGCCTTGTCCAGCACCCCTTGCACTTGCAAGCGCCCAGGCAAGCGGGCTTGCGCCGGGCCGGTTCGCCACTCGGCTTGCAAGTGGCCGCTGGCATCTTTGTTGGCAAAGGTGGCTTGCTTGACGTTGACGCGCACATCGGACGGCAACTGCGCGCTGGCACCGGGCTGTACCGCCCAGCTCACCTGAGCTTTGAGCCGGTCAAGGGGGATCAGGGGATCCTCAAACACGCCGGGCAGCGTCAACGCGCCGCCTTGCACCACCACGTCGGCTTGCCCGCCACTTTGTGTGGCTTGCACACTCACATCGGCGCCACTCAAGCCCGGCAAAGCGCCCTGCTCGTCGGCATGCCAAGCCAGTCCTTTGGCTTGGCCGGTTAACTTGTACTGCTGTGGCGCGTCCAGCGGCCCCACCCAATGCCAAGCCAGCCCTTGGATGACGCCCTGCGGCGCCACGTCGGCCAAGGTCTTGCGCAAGGAGGGCGTCACGGGCAGGCGGTCCACCAAGCGGGCGAGCAAGGCCAGGTCCAAACGATCGGCCTGGGCATCGCCCCCTCGCGTCAAACGGGCCAGCGTGGCGCGCCATGTGGCCGTGTCCAAGCCGACCCAAGGCGCGTGCTGCCAGCTCACCGACAAGGCACTGCGGGGCCAGACCAAGCCCTCGTCCAACTCAAAAGCCAGCTCATTGATGCGCAACGTGGAGAGCTCGGTGGCATGGGTGAGCGACAAGCTTGTGCGCAAACGCTTGAAGGCCAGCGCTTGCAAATCAGGCGCCAGCTTGAGCTGGACGTCTTGCACATCGGCATCGAGTTGCAAGGCCGTGGGCACGCCCTCCGCCAAGGTCAACCCCATCGCCAGGGCGCCATGGCCGCCCCCCACGTCAATGGGCAGACGCACATGCTGCTTGAGCCGCTGCACGTCCACCTGCGGCAACTTGGCGGTGCTTGTGCCCGACCAGGTTTGCCACTGCGAGGGCCGGGTCGCCCCCAGTTTGAGGTGCTGCCACCAACTTTGAGGCTGGCTGCTTGGCACGGCCACCGCCTGACGCCAAAAGGGCTGTGACAGCTTGGCCTGCACGTCAAAGCGCTGACCAAACTCGGCGGGCGGGGTGGCTTGCACGCTCAGCTCGTGCCAGCGACGTCCCAGGCCCGGCCGGTTGCGCAAGAGCACATCGAGCTGCTGCAAGGCCAGCGGCGGTGCGCCCATGAGCTCGTCGCGCCAGCGCAAAGTGCCTTGGCTGATTTGGATGTGGGGCTGCGACAGCACCCAGTCCAAACCACCCGTGCCGCCACCGCCGCCGGAGGTCGACACGTCAAGACCGGCCACATGCAGCACGCCCGCGGCGTCGCGGCGCACATCCAATTCGGGCTTGACCAGCACCAAGCGGTCCAGGCGCAACTCACCCGCCACCAGCGCGGTGGGCGACAGCGTGCTCAAGGCCACGCGGGCAGACACCTCGGGCAAGCGCAAGCCCATGCGCCCCTGGGCGTCCAAAAAACGCACATCGCGCAAGGTCAGGGTCGGCCAAAGGCCTTCGGCGCGCCCAAGCACTTCGGCCACCTGCACCCTCACCCCCAAAGTGCGTGTGGCCTGTTCTGCCAATTCAGCGCGCCAGTCGTTGATTCGCGGCAGAATCACCCAAAGCAACACGGCCCAAGCAACGCTGGCCAATACAGCCATCACGCCCAGCACCATGGACACCACCCACACGCCACGCGAGGCCACACGCCCCCATTGCCGCACAGCGGGGC
>JAVLFO010000399.1:0-5493 GCA_046052805.1 Aquabacterium sp.
GGGCAGAGGTACGGCGCATGGAAAAAGGCCCGGCCAACAAGGCCGAGCCCAACACAAGGAGGAAGATCAGGATTCTAGGTGCCCCACTGCTAACATCTGCCGCACCCTAGAGCCCACACCCGGAAGGAGCCCACATGCGCTGGCAAGGCAACCGAGAGAGCGACAACGTCGAAGACATGCGCGACGACACCGGCGGGGGCGGCCCATCAGGCGGCATCCCGGGTCTGGGCGGACGCGGCATTGGCGTGGGCTCCATCGTGGTGGCCTTGGCGGCCAGCTACTTCTTGGGCGTCAACCCGCTCACCGTTCTGAACCTGTTGAGTGGCAATGGCGCGCCCACCCAAGCCACGCGCCCCGCCAACACTGGCGAGCACAAGCCGGCCAACGACGAGCAAACCCGCTTCGTGCGCACCATCTTGGCCGACACCGAAGACGTGTGGACGCAAATCTTTGCGCAAGCCAATGGCCAGTACAAACAGCCGAAGCTGGTTTTGTTCCGTGGCGCCGTGGCGACCGCCTGCGGCAAGGGCGAGTCGGCCACAGGCCCTTTCTACTGCCCCGGTGACCAAAAGGTCTACATCGACCTCGACTTCTACGATGTCATGCGCGACCGCTTGGGCGCCCCTGGCGACTTTGCCCAGGCCTACGTGATCGCCCATGAAATCGGGCACCACGTGCAAAACCTGCTGGGCACCTCGGGCAAGGTCGACGCCATGCGCCAACGCGTCAGCCAGGTTCAGTACAACGCCTTGAGCGTCAAGCTCGAGCTGCAAGCCGACTGCTACGCCGGTGTGTGGGCCAACCATGCCCAACAAGCGCGCCAAATCATCGAAGCCGGTGATGTGGACGAAGCCCTCAACGCCGCATCGCAAATTGGCGACGACACCCTGCAGCGCAACGCCAGCGGCCATGTCTCACCTGAAAGCTTCACGCACGGCACCAGCCAACAGCGTGTGACCTGGTTCAAGCGGGGCTTTGATGGTGGTGACATTCAACAGTGCAACACCTTCGCGCAAGGCGCGATCTGACGCCACGGAGATCCCTCATGCAAGCTTGGACATGCCTTGAAACCACCGGCCCTGAAGGCCTGATCTGGCAAGAAAGCCCCACCCCCGAGCCCGGCAAAGGCGAGGTGCGTGTGGCCATCAAAGCCGCCAGCCTGAACTTCCCTGATCTGCTGATCGTGCAGGGCAAATACCAAATCAAGCCGCCGCTGCCCTTTGTGCCAGGCGCTGAGTTTGCTGGCATCGTCGAGGCGGTGGGAGAAGGCGTCAAGCACCTGGCTGTGGGCACGCATGTGGCCGGTTTTGCCGGCACAGGTGGCTTTGGCACGCACACCGTGTGCTCGGCCTTCACCTTGATGCCCCTGCCACCGGTCTTCAGTTTCGAAGACGCGGCCGCGTTTTTGTGCACCTATGGCACCACTTACCACGGCCTGATGGACCGCGCAGCCCTCAAGGCCGGCGAGACTGTGCTGGTGCTGGGCGCAGCCGGTGGCGTTGGCACAGCCGCCATCCAGATCGCCAAAGCCGCTGGGGCCAAGGTGATTGCCGCAGCCTCGACGGACGAGAAATGCGCCTTGTGCAAAGAGCTGGGCGCCGATGCCACCATCAACTACACCACGCAAAACCTGCGTGAAGCGCTCAAAACCATCACCGAAGGCAAAGGCCCCGACGTGGTCTATGACCCGGTCGGTGGCGACTTGACCGAGCAAGCCTTTCGCTCGATCGCTTGGCGCGGTCGCCACCTGGTCATTGGCTTTGCCAACGGTGCCATCCCGGCGCTGCCACTGAATTTGGCGCTGCTCAAGGGCGCCTCGGTGATGGGTGTGTTCTGGGGTGAGTTTGCCAAGCGCGAACCCCAAAACAACGCCGCCTGCCTGATGCAGCTGGCCGCCTGGTACATGGAAGGCAAGATCAAGCCCGTGATCGAACACAAGCTGCCCATGTCGCAACTCAAGGAGGCCTTTGCCTTGATGGGCTCGCGTCAAGTGCGCGGCAAGGTCGTGCTGGTCAACGACTGAGCTGCGCCAAGGCCCAGGCCACGTGCTCGGCCACCAGGGCCTGCCCAGCCGCATCCATGACCGGTGGCTGGGCCTGCCACGCGGTCAGCGCCGACACGATGGCCTCGCGCTGCAACTGAGCCTCGTCTGACAAGGGCGTGGCCTGCTGGCGCCAAGCGGCCAGGGCATTGCCCATGCCCACAGCGATGTTGCGCTGCCAGCGCGCAAAGCCAATGCGGCGGATGGCACTGCCCTCTGTGAGGCGCAAAAAGGTGGCTTCGTCCCAATGCCACAGCTGCACCAGGGTGGGCTGACTCAAGGCCGGCCGCACATCGAAGTCAGGCACCACGGCGCGCTGGGCAAACTTGTTCCAGGGGCACGTGAGCTGGCAATCGTCGCAACCATAAATGCGGTTGCCAATCAACGGACGCATCTCGGTCGGGATGGGCCCGGCCAGCTCGATGGTCAGGTAAGAGATGCAACGGCGCGCATCCACCACGCCCTCGGCCACGATGGCTTGCGTCGGGCACACATCGATGCAGGCGCGACACGAGCCGCAATGCGCCGACTCGGGCTCGGTCAAAGGCAGTGCCAAGTCCACAAAAATCTCACCCAAAAAAAAGGTGGACCCCGCCTGGCGCGACAACAGGAGCGTGTGTTTGCCCCGCCAGCCCACGCCGCTGCGACTGGCCAGCTCAACTTCCAGCACCGGTGCCGAGTCGGTGAACACCCGATGGCCAAAGGGCCCCACGGCCTGCGCAATGCGGTCGGCCAGCTTTTGCAAGCGGTTGCGCAGCACCTTGTGATAGTCGCGGCCTCGCGCATAGACAGATACGGCTGCTGCGTGGGGCTGCGCCATGCGATCCCATTCGATGGCCTGCCAGCCACTGGGGACCCTGGCAGACAGGTAATCCATGCGGGCGGTGATCACCCGAACAGTGCCCGGAACCAGCTCGGCAGGCCGCGCGCGCTTGAGGCCGTGGCTGGCCATGTAGTGCATCTCGCCATGGAAACCTTGGTCCAACCAAGACAACAAACCCGGCTCTGCACTTGACAAGTCCACGTCTGCTACGCCAATCTGAGAAAATCCCAACTCTGTCGCCCATTGGCGCACGTTTGCCAGCAAGTCAGCTGGGTCGTGTGCCTGGCTGGATCCGGCCATCGGTGGGGACTGAAGTTCATGACGCATGTGACGATCGTAGCAAGCCAGGCAAGTGCATCCCGAGCCGATTTCATCTGGCCCGATGAAGATGCCTGCGCGCGCATGGCAGCCACCATGGCGCAAAGCTTGACCCCGCTGCTGGCCGATGGCGGCTCGGTGTTCATGGAGCTGCGCGGCACGCTGGGCGCGGGCAAAACCACCTTCACACGCCACCTGCTGCGCGCCATGGGCGTTCAAGGGCGCATCAAGAGCCCCAGCTACGCTGTGGTCGAGTCCCATGAAGCGGGCAGTGTGACCGTGCACCACTTTGACTTTTACCGCTTCAATGACCCGCAGGAATGGGAAGACGCGGGCTTTCGCGACCTGTTCGCCGCACCAGGCCTCAAGCTGGTCGAGTGGCCCGACCAGGCCGCAGGCCTGTTGCCCACGCCCGATCTGTGCCTGAACCTCACGCCCTTGGATGCTGACCAACGTGCGGTGCACTGGCAGGCCTTCAGTGCGCGCGCGCAAGTGGCGCTTCAAGCCTTGAGCCACTCGGGAGCCCCCAGCCATGCGTGAGCCACGCCACCCCGCTGCACAGCCCGCGCCAGCCCGCCGCAAGCTCTTGAAGCAGGCTTTGGGCGGCACCCTGGTGCTGCTGCTGGGCCCGCACGAGCTGGCCTGGGGCGCGCAGCTGCTGGCGGTACGCGTATGGCCCGCCGACGACTACACCCGCGTCACGCTCGAATCCGACACGCCACTCAACGCCACCTTCTTCCCGATCGAGAACCCATCACGCTTGGTGATCGACATCGAAGGCTTGGAGCTCAGCCCGCAGCTGCGCGACCTGGTCCGCAAGGTGCGCTCAGACGACCCCTTCATCGCTGGCATCCGCGTGGGCCAGAACCGACCCAAGGTGGCGCGCCTGGTGATCGACCTCAAGCAAGGCATCAAGCCCCAGGTGTTTGGCTTGCCGCCGGTGGCCGCCTACCAGCACCGTTTGGTGTTTGACCTGTACCCATCGCAAGCCCCGGTGGTGCATTTGGCACCCGTGGCGCCTGTGGGGCCCACCACACCCGGCACGCCAGCTGCGCCAGCGCCTTCCGCGGCAGCCAGCGCAGCAAGCGGCAACAGCGCCAACTCAGACCAAGCAGCGCAAGCCATGAACGACGCCCTGGGTGAGTTCATTGGCGACCTCACACGCGCCACAGCGCCCCCGGCAGACAAGGCGCTGGCCAAAGCCCCGCCCGCCAAGACGCTTGAGAAGGCCGCTGACAAACCCGCCGACAAAGCCTCAGACAAACCAGACGAGCGCGATGTGGCCCTGGGCAACGCCCGAGCGGGTGCGCAACGCTTGGTCATCGTTGCGCTGGACGCCGGCCACGGCGGTGAAGACCCCGGCGCCGTCGGCCCCAGCGGCCTGTATGAAAAAGACGTGGTGCTGTCGGTGGCGCACAAGCTGCGCGCCCTGATCAACGCGCAGCCCGGCATGCGGGCCATGATGACGCGCGATTCGGATTATTTCGTGCCGCTGCAGGAGCGTGTGGTCAAGGCCCGGCGCGTGCAGGCGGACCTGTTCGTGTCCATCCATGCGGATGCCTTCATGAACCCACAAGCACGCGGCGCCTCGGTGTTCGCTTTGTCAGACACGGGTGCCACCAGCGCCGCGGCCAAGTGGATGGCCAAGAAAGAAAACGCGTCCGACCTGGTCGGTGGCGTCAACATCAAGGCCAAAGATGCATCGGTGATGCGCGCCCTGTTGGACATGTCGACCACAGCCCAGATCAAAGACAGCCTCAAGCTGGGCAACGCCGTGCTGGGCCACTTGGGCAAGGTGGGCCGCCTGCACAAAGCCACGGTCGAGCAGGCCGGGTTTGCCGTGCTCAAAGCGCCCGACATCCCATCGATCCTGGTCGAAACCGGCTTCATCTCCAACCCTGAAGAAGAGTCGAAGCTGCAAGATGAGGGCTATCAAAGCGAGCTGGCCAACGCCTTGCTGGCGGGCATCCAGCGTTACTTCGCCAAGAACCCACCGCTGGCGCGCAACCGCGCTTTGTGAGCGCGCCTTGTGACCGCGCTTCGAGCGATCAGGCCTTGGCTTGAGTCGCCACACCCGAGGCAGCGGCCTGCGCCTTGGCCTTGCGGCTGGCGCGCCACGAGCCCAGCACCGCCAAGCCCCCGGGGATGAAAATCATGGCCCAGATGATCTTGTCGAGGTGGGCCTTGACGAAGGGGATGTTGCCAAAGAAGTAGCCTGCCAAGGTCACGCCACCCACCCACAACACGCCACCGCCCACGTCATACAAGGTGAACTTGCCGCGGCTCATTTGCGAAACGCCGGCCACGAAAG
>JAVLFO010000400.1:0-4274 GCA_046052805.1 Aquabacterium sp.
ACGATCAGGTCACGCAGGGTGTCGTCCATCAGCAAAATTTCAGCCACCGCGCGGCGGCCCCGAAAGCCCGTGCCACGGCAATGCGCGCACCCCACTGACTTGAAGAAGCGCCCCTGGGTGTCGAGTGGCAGTTGGGCCGTACGCAAATCAGCGGGCTGAGGTTGCCAAGGCTGCGCGCAGTGCGTGCACAGCTTGCGCATCAGGCGTTGCGCCACCACGCCGTTGAGCGCAGACACCATGTTGTAGAGGTCCACGCCCATGTGCATGAAGCGACCCACCACATCGAACACGTTGTTGGCGTGGATGGTCGAGAGCACCAAATGCCCTGTCAATGCGGCCTGTGAGGCGATTTGGGCGGTTTCGGCGTCGCGGATCTCGCCCACCATCACACGGTCGGGGTCGTGCCGCAAGATGCTGCGCAGACCGCGCGCAAAGGTCAGCCCCTTCTTCTCATTCACTGGGATTTGAACGACGCCACCGAGCTGGTATTCCACCGGGTCTTCGATGGTGATGATCTTGTCGGTGCCATCGTTGATCTCTTGCACCACGGCATACAGCGTGGTGGTCTTGCCGCTGCCGGTCGGGCCGGTCACCAGCAGCATCCCGTAAGGCTTGCGAGCCAGGCGGCGCACCACGGTGGCGTCGTCGGCATCAAAGCCCAGGCCTTCGAGGCTCAAGGCCTCGGCTTGTTCAGACAGACGCGAGCGATCCAAGATGCGCAGCACAGCGTCTTCGCCAAAGCTGCTGGGCATGATCGACACCCGAAAGTCCACATCGCGCAAGCCGCTGTCGTTGGACGCTTGCACACGCAGTTTGAAGCGACCGTCTTGCGGCAAGCGGCGCTCGCCGATGTCGAGCTCGGCCATCACCTTCAGGCGCGAGACCAGCTGCTCGGCCACCTCGCGCGAGCCCACATCGCCCACGTGCACCATCACACCGTCCAATCGATGGCGGATGACCATGCCCGTGGCGGTTGACTCAAGGTGCAAGTCGCTGGCCTGGGCCTTGAGCGCATCGAACAAGGTGGCGTCGAGCAACTTGACCACGGGGCTGCTTTGCCGCGTGATGGCGTCCACCGACAGGGCGTGCACATCGGCACCACCAGCGCTGCCATCGCCATCGCCCGTGTTTTGGATCAGCGCGCCGCGCGCCTCAAAGTCTTGCTCGCCTTTGGCCAGCAGCAAGCCCAGCGTGTCGTCACCCACCTCGCGCCATTGCACGGGCTGGCCCACGCTGCGGCTCACGGCTTCGCGCAACAAGGCATCGGCCACCGACGGGGTCAGGGCGCACAGCTGCCCACGCGCGTCATGGGCCACCACCACGCGCAAGCGCAAGGCCTTGGACAAGGGCCACACAGCCCAATTGGGCGTGCAGGCCAACAGGTCGGCGTCGACGGGCACGCTCAATGGCATGGCTTCTTGCAGCACGGCGTTCATTGGATTTGCTCCGCCACCTGAAAGATGGGCAGGTACATCAGCACCACGATGCCGCCAATGAGCACCCCCATGATCAGCATCAACACCGGGCTGACGACCTTGCCCACCCAGTCGGTGAAGCGGGCCAACTCTTCGTCATAGAAGGTCGCGGCGCGCTCGAGCATGGGGCCCAGCTCGCCGGTTTGCTCGCCCACGCGGATCATGCGCAAGGACACCGGTGTGGTCAGCGCATGCTGATGCAAACCATCGGACAAGCGCATGCCTTCGCGCACGCGGCCCGTGGCTTGGCTCAGCGCGGGGCGCAGCGAAGGCCCCATCAGCTCAGACGATGACTCGAGCGCAGGCACCACGGCCACGCCCGCTTGCAAGAGCAAGCCCAGCGTGCGGTACAGAGAGGCCAGCTCGATCAAGCGCAAGCGCGGGCCAATGACCGGCAGCTGCCACAGGCGCGCCGCCACCGCCGCGCGCACCGCAGGCTCGCGCGATGCCGCCACCAGCGCCATCACCACACCCACCAGGCCCGCCAACACCAGCATGGGGTGCTCGCCCACGGCCACGCCGGTGCTGAGCAACACGCCAGACAGCCAAGGCAGCTCGCCGCCCATGCCTTCGTAGATCTCGGCAAAGCGCGGCACCACGAACACCGTCAAAAAGGCAATCACCAAGAAGCTCGCGCCGATCAAGATCATCGGGTAGATGGCGGCGCCCACCAACTTGTCGCGCATGCCCGTCAACCAGGCCAGGTAGTCGGCGTGCTGACGCAAGGCCAAGGCCGTCTGGCCGGTGCGCTGACTGGCCTCGATCGAGGCGATCAACAAAGATGTGAACGCCTGCGGCTGGCTGCGCATGGCCTGCGACAAGGTCTTGCCTTGCGACAAGGCCTCGGTCAAGGCAGACAAGACCTGCGCCACGGGGGCCGAGGCCTCCTTCTCACGCAGCGTCTGCAAGGACTCGTACAGCGGGATACCGGCGTCGAGCAACACAGCCAGCTCTTGGCAAAACAAGCGCAAGGGAAAGTCGATCAAGCGCACAGGGCGCGCTGCGGGTGCCGCGCGCACATCCAGGGAGGGTCGGTTCATGGCGTGGTCCGTCGCATCACCAGTTGGTGATGTCCTGGTTCTCGCCCTCGCCACCTTCGGCGCCGTCCTTGCCCAAAGAGGACAAGTCAAAGTCGCCATGCTCACCGGGCGCCTTGTAGAGGTAGTCGCGGCCCCACGGGTCTTTGGGCGGCGCCTTGCGCAGATACGGCCCCCACCAGCGGGCCTCGTCGCCCGGCTTGACCCACAAGGCACCCAGGCCTTGGTCGGTGCTGGGGTAGTGGCCGGTGTCCAGGCGGTATTGGTCCAAGGCTTTGCCCAAAGCGTCCATTTGCGCTGCGGCCGTCTTGACCTCGGACTTGCCGATCTGGGCAAAAAAGCGTGGGCCGACATAGCCAGCCAGCAGGCCAATGATGACCAGCACCACCAGCAACTCGAGCAGCGTGAAGCCGCGCTGGGCATGCCGCGCTGGCTGTGTTTGAGCAGGGACGTGTTCAGTCCGCACCTCAATGCGAGGCGCTTGACGCAGGTTCTTCAAGGGGGGTCCTTCCAGCTTCGTCGGGCATGGCCGAAGCACAGGACGTGATCCTATTGGGCTATTGCTGACAGCTTTGTGACAAACGAGCGCCGCCCCCTTGAAGGCAGGTGCCTGAGATCACCACGTTGCGGCGTACGACCTCGCATCAAAGCCCGCCTTGCCCGTGATCGCGCTCATGTCCACGAACTCGAACTGCGCGGCGGTCAAGGTCTTGAGCTGGTCCAGCGTGGCGTCTTGCCACAAAGGGCTGGGCTCGCCTTGGACAAACAGGTTGCTGCCACGGTCGGTCACATACAGGCCATAGCGTTGCATGGCCACGGCCACCGCCTTGGCTTGGGTCGTCCAGTTGGCGGGCACAACAAAATTGCTTTGCAGCCGCAACACGGCGCCCATGGGCACGGGCCCTGAGGCGCTGCTGCCCGACCAATGGCTGGCGGGCCAGACAAAGGCCGAGCCACTGAGCACGCCGTTGCCCAGCGTCACGCGCAAGGCATGGCGGATCTCACCGCTGTTGGCCTCGCTGACCTTGACAATGAAGGGCGTCATGGGCATGCCCGATGCATCGGCCGAGGTCCAACGATCGGGCCGGATCGCCAGCGAGCGCAGGTCCCAGGCCACGCCCACACCGGCCGTCCAGCGACCGCCTTGGGCATGTGCCCCACCAGCCTCCCACAGCCGGCATTGGGCCTGCTCAACGATCAAGACATGGCTGTCGCAGTCGGTGCAACCGGTCTGGCTTTCGTGCAAGGCCTGCGCGTCGGGCGGGAAAGGGAAGCGCGCGCTTTGCACCCCCAGGGCGGTCGGTGTGCAGCCTCGCAAGATGCGCCAATCACCGCTGCCATTGGGCACTGCGCAGTCGCTTTCGTCGGCATCGCCATTGATGTCGAGCACCGGCCAAGAGGTGCTCACGCTTTGCCCGTCAACCACGTTGTAAGGGATGCCGTAGTAGTCGCTGGCTGTGGGGTCGGTCTG
The DNA here is from genome assembly GCA_046052805.1 of Aquabacterium sp. Lineage (GTDB taxonomy): Bacteria > Pseudomonadota > Gammaproteobacteria > Burkholderiales > Burkholderiaceae_C > Aquabacterium. The sequence goes on from JAVLFO010000400.1 coordinate 3,984, forward strand.
TCGACCCCAGTCAGGGTGGAAGCGCGTGCTGGCGCTCAGGCTCTTCATCCACAGGCTGTGCTGCGGATGCACTTTGAAACCATCGACACGCGTGTTGAACACAGCCGCCGCCGGAAACATCGGGCAAGCGCCCGATGCCGGTGAGGCGCCGGTGTTGCTCACAAAGCTGGCAGGCACACCGTCTAACACGGCTGCGCCTGCCACTGGCGCCTCGGTGCTGGCTGGGTCACCACCGCCGCCGCCACAGCCAGGCAGCCCAGCCAAGGCCATGCACACCACCGCGACGCCGTG
>JAVLFO010000401.1:0-1654 GCA_046052805.1 Aquabacterium sp.
GCCTCCCGCCATTGCGGCCAATGCCGATCCAGCAAAGCCACAAAGCGGTCGTTGTGGGTGGGCTCCAGCAAGTGCAGCATTTCATGCACCACCACGTATTCCACCAAGTCCTTTGGCTTTTTGACCAGCTCGGTATTCAGCCGGATGTGGCCTGCACGGTGGTTGCAGCTTCCCCATTTGGTTTTCATCCGCTGCAAGAAGTAGCCTGACACGCGCACCCCCAACCTGGGCTCCCATTTGGAGATGAGTTGCGGCACCAAGCTGTGCAGCAGCGCCTTGTGCCATGCGTGCATCACCTCGGCGCGCTTGGCCAGGTCATGGCCAGGTCGCACCGTGAGCGTGATGCGCTTGTGGTCAAGCTTCACGCAGGGTTTTGCATCGGCCACGTTCACCGTTATCAGGTGGCGGCGCCCCCACAGCTCATGGCTTTCTCGCTCGCGGAACTGACGCGGCGTTTCGCGCGCCTGCGCCTTCAAGGTCGCTTGTTGCTGGCGTATCCAGGCCAGCTTGGAGATGGCATAGGCACGGGCCACCTCGGGGCGGGTGTTCTCAGGCGCCACCAGCGTGACCCGACCTTCAGGCGGATGCACGGTAAGGTGCACGTTCTTTACACGCTTACGAACCAGGCTGATGCGCAGGGCGCCCAATACGATGTCATCTTCGTGCACGGCCGTCACGCGTCAATACCCCGGTTGGTTCTTGATGATCTCGAAGATGGCCAAGGTCGCGGCCTTGTTCTTCTTCATGATTGGGAAGATGGCATTGAGCACCTGCGCCTCGCGGGCCGGGTCGCCCTTCCAGCCTGCGGGCGCCTTGTTGCGAATGGCTTGGTCAAGGCTCAACGCCAGGCTCAGGTATTCGTCGCCATACGCGGCCGGGGGCTCGGCGGTTTGGAGGTCTTCGGCGTGGTCTGCCTCATGGCTGGCCGCCTCAGCCGCCATCAGCACACCGGGCAGGTTGTTGTACAGCACCGCGGCCTCTTTGTTGCCCTGCAGGGCGGTGGGCAACTGGTTGCCGCCATCGTTCTTGCCACCCAGTTGCTTGGCCAGCGCTTCGGCATTCTTCAGGAACTGCGCATAGCTTTCGGTGTCATCGCGCTGTTGCTGGATCAGGTCTTCCAGCAGCTTGCTTATCTGATCGTAGAACTTGGGGTCGGTCAACTGGTCGCGGATGATGGTCTTGCGGACGTTGTTGATGATGCCTTCGGCAATGGCGTTGTTCGACAGCTTGCCCTTTTCATTGAGCTTGCGGGCAATGGCGTCGTGAATGCCGGTTTCAATGATCAGCTCGGTCAGCGACAGCGAACTCAAATCACCCAACACATCGGCCGGGTCGGCCTGGATGTAGGTGTTGATGAGGTGGCGCATGTCGGCCTCGAAAGGCTTGGTGTCCAGCTCTTCGCCTGCGTGGTTCTTGATGGCCGCGCGCAGCTCGGTGTAGAAGGCGGTTTCTTTCTCAAAAGCGTCGATCTGCGTGGCGCTGTAGCCAGCCTCTTCCAGGTTTTGTGCCAGGTCAGCATAGGCCCGCACATAAGCTGCCACCGCCTTGTAAAAGGCAATGCGCAGGGGCTCGGTGTCGTTCAGTGCGGCGGCGTCACACGCGCTGCCGCAGAAGTAGTGAATGTGCTGCTCGATGCCTTGCGGCTGCTTCACGG
>JAVLFO010000402.1:0-3976 GCA_046052805.1 Aquabacterium sp.
GCAGGCCAAGGGCCTGGGGGTGCGCAAGTCGGGCAATGTGTTGTGGATCGCGCCGAAAGACGAGATCAACGCCAAGGAAAAAATTGACCTCGAAGCCAAGGCCCAAGTGGCTGCGCTGGAGCCTTTGCGCACGCAGGCCTTCCAGCTCAACTACACCAAGGCCGAAGAGATCGCCAAAGGCCTGACGGGCAACAACACCGGTGGTGGCGGTGGCGGCACCAACACCCGCATCTTGTCGCCACGTGGCAGCGTGATTTTTGAAACACGCACCAACCAGCTGTTCGTCAATGACATCCCGACCAAGCTGGAAGAAATCCAGTCCATGATCACCAAGATCGACATCCCTGTGCGTCAGGTGTTGATCGAAGCGCGCATCGTGGAAGCCGATGATTCGTTCGGGCGCACGCTGGGTGTGCGTCTGGGTGCTTCGAACAAAACGGCGGTGGGCAGCGCAGGCAACGTGAATGTGGGCCTGTCTGGCAGTTATTCGGGTGTGGTGGCGGAGACGGGCCAGTCGCTGACGGGCTCGGCCGCCAGCGTGGCCAACAGCTATTTCGTGAACCTGCCTGGCTCGTCACTCAATGGCTACAGCCCAGCATCGATGGGCATCTCGTTGTTCACGTCCAGCGTGAACCACGCCCTGAACCTCGAAATTTCGGCCCTGGAAGCCGATGGCAAAGGCAAGATCGTGTCCAGCCCACGTGTCATCACGGCAGACCAAGTCAAGGCCTTGATCGAGCAGGGCACCGAGCTGCCTTATCAGACCGCCACGTCCAGTGGCGCGACAGCGATCTCGTTCCGCAAAGCGAACCTGAAGCTCGAGGTCACGCCGCAGATCACGCCTGAGGGCAGCATCATTTTGGATGTGGATGTGAACAAGGACAGCGTGGGCCAGGTCACCAACGCGGGCTACGCCATCGACACCAAGCACGTGCAAACGCAGGTCTTGGTTGAGAACGGCGGCACGGTGGTGATCGGTGGCATCTTCCAGCAACAAGAAAACGAGACCGAGCAAAAGGTGCCGTTTTTGGGCGACATCCCGATCTTGGGCAACTTGTTCAAGAACAACATCCGCAACTCCAAGCGCTCAGAGCTGTTGATTTTTCTGACGCCCAAGGTGGTGTCAGAAAAAGCCGCGCTGCGTTGAGTTTGAACTGAGGTTGTTGTGTCAGTCGTTTCTCTGGTGGGCTTGCCCGGTGGCGGCAAGTCGACCGTTGGTCGTCAGTTGGCCAAACGTTTGGGTGCGCGTTTTCTGGATGCCGACACGGTGCTGGAAGAGCGCATCGGCATGCCCATCCGCGCGTATTTCGAGCAGCATGGCGAGGCCGCCTTCAGGGATCTGGAGGAGCGGGTCATCGATGAGCTGACGCAGGGCCAGGATGGCCCACTTGTGTTGGCGACAGGTGGCGGGGCTTTGCTGCGAGCGGCCAACCGGCAAAAGTTGCATGAGCGCACCACGGTGATTTACCTGCGCTCCAGCCCTGAAGAGTTGTTCAGGCGCTTGCGGCACGACACGCAGCGTCCGCTGTTGCAAGTGGCCGACCCCTTGGCCAAGCTGCGTGAGCTGCATGACATACGCCATCCGCTGTATGAGCAGACGGCGCACTATTGCGTCGACACGGGGCGCCCATCGGTGTCGACCTTGGTCAACATGATTTTGATGCAACTGGACGTGGCAGGTTTGACGCCCGCCATGACCGTGCAGCCAGGCCCGGCGCCCGACTCAGTTGAGCGGTAAGGCCTTGAGGTAGGCGCGGAACCATTCACCCACTTGCGGATGGTTCAAGGCCAACTCGACATTGGCCTCCAAGAACCCTTCTTTGCTGCCGCAGTCGTAGCGCTTGCCTTCGTATTGGTATGCGTAGACCTTTTCGTTGCGCAAGAGACCGGCAATGCCATCGGTGAGCTGGATCTCGTTGCCCACGCCGCGGGGTTGTGCCTTGATTTGATCGAACACGGCCGGCGTCAGGATGTAGCGCCCGGCCACGCCCAAACGCGAAGGTGCTACGTCCGGGGCGGGCTTTTCAACGATGCGTGAGACATCGAGCAGGCGCTCGTTGATTGGGGTGCCTGCCACGATGCCGTAGCGCCTGGTGTGGGTGGCAGGCACCTCTTGCACCGCCAGGATCGAGACTTGGTGTTCGCTGAATTGGTCAACCATTTGTTTGAGGATGGGCGTCTCGCCCACCATCAGGTCATCGGCCAAGAGAACGGCAAAAGGCTCGCCGCGTACCAGGCGCTCGCCACACAAAACGGCATGGCCCAGGCCCAGGCTTTTGGGTTGGCGCACAAACACGCACTCCATGTCGTCGGGCTTGATGGATTGCACGAGGCTGAGCAGCTCATGCTTGCCCGCCAGCTCCAACTCGTGTTCGAGCTCGAAGGCCATGTCGAAGTGGTCTTCTATGGGCCGCTTGTGGCGGCCGGTGACGAAAATCATTTCGCGGATGCCGGCGTTGTAGGCTTCCTCGACCGCGTACTGTATCAAGGGCTTGTCCACCACGGGCAGCATCTCTTTGGGCTGCGCCTTGGTGGCCGGCAGAAAACGGGTGCCCAGGCCAGCAACGGGGAAAATGGCCTTGGTGATGGACATGGTGCGACTCCTGAGAACAGGCGCGGATTGTGGCACCAGACAGGGGCGAGAGAACAAAGGGTGTCCCCCGGGTTTTCCGGTGAACACCCCTGTTCAAGGGCAATCAGGCCAGTCGGCTGAGCTGCTCTTTGACGCGGATCAAGGTGGCCGAGAAATCGGCCATGCGGGCCTTCTCTTGTTCCACCACGGCCGCAGGCGCACGCGCCACAAAGCTCTCATTGCCCAGCTTGGCCTGTGTCTTGGCGATCTCGCCTTCCAGGCGCGTGATCTCTTTGCCCAAGCGAGCTTGCTCGGCCACCACGTCGATCTCAACGTGCAGCGCCAGGCGTGCATCGCCTTGCACCGCCACGGGGGCCATGGCGGTGGCTTCGGCAAAGGCGGCGTCGTCCAGCAGCTTGACCTCGCTGAGCTTGCCCAGCGCCTTGATGATGGGCGCGGCGCGCTCGATGAAGGCAGCGTCGCCGGTGGTCAGCAGAGGCATGCGCTCGGCAGGCGAGAGGCTCATTTCGCTGCGCAGGTTGCGGGTGGTGCCCACGATGGCTTTGAGCTTGGCGACCCAGGCGTCAGACTCGGCGCAGACACGGCCCAGGTCGGCGCGTGGGTAGGCGGCCGTCACCAGGGACTCGTCGCTGCCCTCGGTCTTGCGGCCGGCCACGGGAGCCACCACTTGCCACAGCTCTTCGGTGATGAAGGGCGTGATGGGGTGCAGCAGGCGCAGCACAGTTTCCAGCACGCGGATCAGGGTGCGGCGTGTGGCGCGTTGCTGCGCTTCGTTGCCAGCGTCTTTGGCGGCGTTGATTTGGGCCTTGGCGATCTCGATGTACCAGTCGCAGTATTCGTCCCAGACGAACTGGTAGATCGCGTTGGCGACGTTGTCGAGGCGGAACTCGGCAAAGCCTTGCTCGACCGTGGCTTCGAGGCGCTGCAGTTCAGACACGATCCACTTGTCGGCGGGGCTGAAGTCCAGGTACTCGCCGGTGGCGCACACGCCGGGCGTGTGGGCTTTGAGGCCGCAGTCCTGGCCTTCAGTGTTCATCAACACGAACTTGGTGGCGTTCCAGAGCTTGTTGCAGAAGTTGCGGTAGCCCTCGCAGCGCTTGGAGTCGAAGTTGATGCTGCGGCCCAGGCTGGCCAGCGTGGCGAAGGTGAAGCGCAATGCATCGGCGCCGTAGCCGGGGATGCCTTCTGGGACTTCCTTCTCGGTGGCCTTGCGCACTTTGGGCGCGGTCTCGGGCTTGCGCAAGCCGACGGTGCGCTTGTCTAACAGTTCGGGCAGCTTGATGCCGTCGATCAGGTCGACTGGGTCGAGCACATTGCCTTCAGACTCTGTCTCTTATACACATCTGACGCTGCCGACGACTAGTCGAGTGTAGATCTCGGTGG
>JAVLFO010000403.1:0-2923 GCA_046052805.1 Aquabacterium sp.
CTGCGGCTCTGGGGTCGGTCGCGCTGGCTTTGGTCCTGTGCTTGGCGGCACACACCTCGGTGGGCGTGGCCCTGGGGGTGTCTTTGTCTGCCTGGATCTTGTTGGGCTGCCTGCTGCAGGTCGGCCAGCGCCTGCGCGTGAGCGCCACGCCCACGCCTTTTGCGCAGCGCTGGCGCGTCGTGCCCTTGTCTTTTTGGGGCATGGTGGTGGCGCACGCGGGCATCGGCGTGTTTGTGCTGGGCGTCACCTTGGTCAAGGGTTTCGAGCATGCCCAAGATGCCAGTCTCCGCGAGGGGCAGTCTGTCAGCGCCATGGGTTACGAGTTCACTTTCAAGTCGCTTGAAAAGCGCAAGGGGCCGAACTATGTGGCCGTGCGCGCAGACTTTGAGGTGCGTCGTGCCGGCCAGCTGGTCACGGTGATGCACCCCGAAAAGCGCCTGTACATCGTGCAGCGCATGCCCATGACCGAAGCCGCCATTGACCGCAGCCTCACACGTGACCTCTACGTGTCTTTGGGTGAGGGCACTGCCGATGGCGCTTGGGGTGTGCGTGTGCAGGTCAAGCCCTTCATGAGCTGGATCTGGCTGGGTGCTTTGACCATGGCTTTGGGTGGCGCACTGGCAGCGGCCGACAAGCGCTATCGACAAGGGCATCGCCGCCGCAGCGAAGAAGCCAGCGACGCAGCCCACACATCAAGCGCCTTGCCTGGCGCCGCCTTGGGTGCGCATGCCGCTTTGTCATGAACCCCACCCTTTTGACACGACACCATGAAACGTTCTTTGATTCCCCTTGGTATCTTCTTGGCCCTGGCCTGCACATTGGCGCTGGCACTCAAGCACGGTGATCCTCAAGAAATCCCATCGCCATTGGTCGGCAAGCCGGTGCCCGCTTTCAACCTCACGCAGCTTGAAGACGCGGGCAAAACGTTTGCGCCGCAAAAGCTCAAGGGGCAGGTCTGGCTGCTCAATGTCTGGGCCTCGTGGTGCACGTCTTGCCGCAAAGAGCATCCCTTGTTGCTGGACTTCAGCAAGCGTGGCACGGTGCCGATCGTCGGCTTCAACTACCAGGATCAGCGTGAGGCTGGCCTGGCCACGCTCACCAACCACGGCAATCCCTACCAGGTGACGGTGTTCGATGCCGACGGCCGGGTGGGCATGGACTTGGGTGTGATCGGTGTGCCCGAAACCTTCGTCATCGACAAGCAGGGGCGCATCCGCTTGAAGATCACGGGTCCCATCACCGCTGAGGTGCTCAATGGCCAACTGTTGCCGCTCATCAAGGAGCTGCAGCGTGGGTGATCGCGCCATGTCCGTCAAACGGCTGCTGTCCGGTGGCGTGCTTTGGGCATCGCTGTTGGCGATGTTCTGCGTGGCGTCTGCATGGGCCGTGCCGACCGAGGTCAATTTGGATGAGCACGTCAACCGGTTGACGTCTGAGCTGCGGTGCTTGGTGTGTCAAAACCAGACCATCGCCGACTCGCAAGCCGATCTGGCGATGCAGCTCAAGGGCGAGGTGCGCAAGCAATTGGCCGCGGGCGCCACGGACGCGCAGGTTCGTGATTTCATGGTCCAGCGCTACGGCGATTTCGTTTTGTATCGCCCGCCTGTCAACCCCAGCACTTGGCTGCTCTGGGCAGGCCCCGCGCTGTTGCTGGTGCTGGGGTTATTGACATTGTTCTTGCATTGGCGCCAGAGACACAAGCGGCAACTTGATGCGCCTGACATGGCTTCAACGCTTGAGGACGCGGCACCATGACCATTGAATTTTGGGTCCTCGTGGCGCTTTTGCTGGGTTTGGCTTCGGCGTTCGTGTTATGGCCGCTGTGGCGCGTTGACTTGCCGGGCGGCGCGGCGGTGGCGGGCGTTGGCAGCGATGAGCCTCGGCATTGGCTGGGTGTCTGGCTGGTCACGGGTCTGGCCGCTGGTACGGTGTTGCTGTACTGTGTGGTGGGTCATCCGCAAGGCATGGAGGCGTCCACCTCGCCGTCGTCATCGACACAGCAGACGCAGGCATCTGGCCAAGCCCTTGATGCTGCATCCCCCAACGCGTCTGAGCAAGGTGCTGGTCCCAGTCCCGCGCAGATTGAAGCCATGGTTCAGCGCCTGGCCACACGTTTGCAAGCCCAACCCGATGATGTGGCTGGTTGGGAAATGCTGATCAAGTCATACGAGACCCTCGGGCGCTTCGACCAGGCGGTGCTGGCGTATCGCAACCTGATGCGCTTGAAAAAGACCGACGCCGACATGCTGTCGAACTATGCCGTTGCCCTGGGCATGAGTCAGGGGCGACGACTGAGCGGCGAACCGGAGGCGGCCCTGAATCAGGCGCTCAAGCTTGATCCCCGGCATCCTCAGGCGCTCGGCTTGGCGGCCGATGCCGCCTATGAACGTGAGGACTACCCCTTGGCCATCCAGCGCTGGCGGCAGTTGTTGGCACATCTGCCTGCCGATGAGCCCTTGCGTCAGCAGGTGCAGGCACTCATCGACAAGGCACAGTCGCTTCAAGCACGCAACGATGCCAAGGCGAAAAAGGACTGAACCATGAAGCAAGCCGTTCAGCGGGTTTGCTGCGCCTGGCTGTTGCTCGTGCCGGTGTTGTCGCATGCCGCACCGCTTTGCTCGCAGTGCGTTTTGCCCCCAGGTTGGCCTCACACGGCGCATGCTGGGCAGGTGCTGATTGCTGTTGGGCAGGTTCGGCTGGGCAGCGCCAATGGCTACGCCGATGAGCGCGCTGCCGCAGAGCCCGTCCGCATTGACGCCTTCTGGATGGACCGCACCGAGGTGAACAACGCGCAGTTCGCTGCTTTTGTCCGCGCGACGTCTTATGTGACCGATGCAGAGCGGCAAGGCGCCGCCGCCGTGTTCGCCGTGCCCACGGTCCAGGCGCTGCAATCGCAGCCACTGGCCTGGTGGCGGTGGGTCAA
>JAVLFO010000404.1:0-1616 GCA_046052805.1 Aquabacterium sp.
GACCAACGCCTTGTCGACCCGCCTGCAAGTGACCGTGTGCCGCGACAAACAGGTGGCGCAACTGGCTTTCAGCGGTGGCGATGTGATCGAGCCCGTCACCGTGCGGCCGGCCACGTCCAGCGACCGCAAGAACGGCACCAGCGTGCGTGCCTGGCCCGACGCCAAGTACTTTGAAAGCGCCGAGCTGCCCAAGGGCGAGTTGGTGCACATGCTGCGCAGCAAAGCGGTGCTGATGCCCGGCGTGACGATCACCTTGACGCACGAAAAAACCGGCGAGGTGCAAACCTGGCTCTACAAGGGCGGCCTGCGCGATTACCTCTCGCAGTCGCTTCACAACGAGCCGGTGATTCCACTGTTCGAGGGCGAGCAGTACGCGTCCGGGTCAGACGACACCTTTGCCGAAGGCGAGGGCGCCGCTTGGTGTGTGGCCTTCACCGAAGAAGGCTCGCCCATGCGCGAGAGCTACGTCAACCTGATTCCCACGGTCGCCGGTGGCACGCACGAGTCGGGTCTGAAAGATGGCCTGTTCAACGCCATCAAGGGCTTCATCGAGATGCACTCGCTGATGCCCAAGGGCGTCAAGCTCATGCCCGATGACGTGTTCAGCCGCGCCAGCTTCGTGCTGAGTGCCAAGGTGCTGGACCCGCAGTTCCAGGGACAGACCAAAGAGCGTTTGAACAGCCGCGATGCCGTGCGCCTGGTGGGCACCTTCGTGAAGCCCGCGTTAGAGCTTTGGCTCAACCAGCACGTTGAGTTTGGCAAGAAGCTGGCCGAGCTGGTGATCAAGCAAGCGCAGGCCCGCCAGCGTGCTGGCCAAAAGGTCGAGAAGAAAAAGGGATCGGGCGTGGCCGTCTTGCCCGGCAAGCTGACCGACTGCGAAAGCCGCGATATCAGCCTCAACGAAGTCTTCTTGGTCGAAGGGGACTCGGCCGGCGGCAGCGCCAAGATGGGCCGCAACAAAGAGACGCAGGCCATCTTGCCTTTGCGTGGCAAGGTGCTCAACGCCTGGGAGGTCGAGCGCGACCTCTTGTTCAAGAACAACGAAATCCACGACATCTCGGTGGCAATTGGCGTCGACCCGCACGGCCCCAATGATTCGCCTGACTTGAGCGGTTTGCGCTACGGCAAGGTGTGCATCTTGTCAGACGCCGACGTCGACGGCTCGCACATCCAGGTGCTGCTGCTGACGCTGTTTTTCAGGCACTTCCCCAAGCTGATCGAGGCGGGCAACATCTACATTGCGCGCCCACCGCTGTTCCGCGTGGATGCGCCCGCGCGTGGCAAAAAGCCAGCGGCCAAGCTGTATGCGCTGGACGAGGGTGAGCTGACGGCCATTCTGGACAAGCTGCGCAAAGAGGGCTGCCGTGAAGGCACCTGGAGCATCAGCCGCTTCAAGGGTTTGGGCGAGATGAACGCCGAGCAGTTGTGGGACACCACCCTCAACCCCGACACGCGGCGCCTGCTGCCGGTGGCCTATGGCGAGCCCGGGTTTGATTTGACCGAGACCTCGTTCAACAAGCTCATGGGCAAGGGCGAGGCAGCCTCGCGCCGCGAGTTGATGGAGCTGCACGGCCTGTCTCTTATACACATCTGACGCTGCCGACGACTAGTCGAGT
>JAVLFO010000405.1:0-4564 GCA_046052805.1 Aquabacterium sp.
CTCTTGCAAAGGCGTTGCAGGCGTGACCACCCGGTCAATGACCGGCTTGCCGTACTTTGACTCACCGATCTGGAAGTAGCACACGCCATCGATGCCAGCCTCGACAAAATTGCCGGCCGCATAGACGTTGAAAAGGCGCATGGTCTCACCGTGGATCTGGCCGCCCACAATCAGGCTGCAGTTGAAATCAATGCCGTGCTCTTTGAGCGCGTCGGCGTCGCGCGAGTGCACTTTGCGCACCGCGGCACCCACGATGCGAGCCACGTCAAACAGGCTCTTGGCCGTCCACAGGGTGACAGGCTCGCCGTCTGAGCCCTCAATGGTTTGCGTGGACAGCAGTTGCTTGACCGCCTGCGTGATGGCCAGGTTGCCCGCGGAGAGGATGACGATGGCGCGGTCACCGGCCTTTTCATACACCGTCATCTTGCGGAAGGTGCTGATCTGGTCCATGCCCGCGTTGGTGCGCGAGTCAGACAGGAAAACGAGCCCGGCGTTGAGCCGCATGGCCACACAGTAAGTCATGATGTGATCACCGATTTGAGTTTGTACAGCGCATCCAGCGCTTCACGAGGGGTCAGGGTATCGGGGTCGATGCCCGCGAGCAAGGCCAGTGTTTGCGACTCGGCCTGTGTCATGGCCTCACTGGCACTGGCAGCAAGGACTGCGCCACCGCGTGCGGCCATGGCGTCGAAGTCCACATCGGGCGAGTCAACTTGAGCAAACAGGTCGATCTGTTCGTCGTTCTGACGCTGCTGGGCCTCCAAGGATTCGAGCGTGACCCGCGCTTGGCGGATCAGCGAGGGCGGCATGCCCGCCAAGCGCGCCACCTGCACGCCGTAGCTGCGGCTGGCCGGGCCATGCTGCAGCTCGTGCAGGAACACGATGTCATCGCCCGACTCTGCCACACCCACGTGCACGTTCAAGGCGCGCGGGTGCTTTTCGGGCAATGCCGTCAGCTCAAAGTAATGCGTGGCAAACAAGGTGAAGGCCTTGTTCTTGTCGTGCAAGTGGCTGGCAATGGCGCCGGCCAGCGAGAGGCCGTCGAAGGTCGAGGTGCCACGCCCGATTTCGTCCATCAAGACCAGCGAATGTTCGGTGGCGGTGTGGATGATGGCGGCGGCCTCGGTCATCTCCATCATGAAGGTGGACTGGGCGTTGGCCAGGTCGTCGGCCGCGCCGATGCGGGTGTGGATGGCGTCGATCGGGCCCAAGCGGCAGGCGGCAGCAGGCACGTAAGAGCCCACCGAGGCCATGAGCGCGATCAATGCCACTTGACGCATGAAGGTCGACTTACCGCCCATGTTCGGGCCGGTGACGATGAGCATGCGGCGGTTGGCGTCGAAGCGGCAATCGTTGGGGATGAACGCCGCACCACTGGTTTCCATCAGGCGCGCCTCCACCACCGGGTGGCGGCCCTTCTCGATCTCGATGCACGGCTGGCTGACGAACTCGGGCCGAGTCCAGGCCAAGGTGGCGGCGCGTTCGGCCAAGGCGGCCAGGGCGTCGAGCGATGACAAGGCGCGGGCCAGGGTGCCCAGCACCGCGATGTGCTGTTGCAAGAAGTCGATCAGCTGGTCGAACAGGAATTTCTCGCGCGCCAGGGCCCGGTCTTGGGCCGACAAGGCCGTGTCTTCAAAGGCTTTGAGCTCGGGCGTGATGAAGCGCTCGGCGTTCTTGAGGGTCTGCCGGCGCTGGTAATCGAGCGGCACCTTGTCGGCATGGCTTTGCGTGACTTCGATGTAGAAGCCATGCACCTTGTTGAACTGCACGCGCAGGTTGCCGATGCCCGTGCGGGTGCGTTCGCGGGCTTCGAGGTCCAGCAAAAAAGCATCGCAGTTTTGCGAGATGGCGCGCAGCTCGTCGAGGTCGGGGTCCAGGCCGTTGGCAATGACACCACCGTCGCGCAGCAGCACGGCCGGGGTCTCCAGCAAGGTGGCTTGCAGGCGGGCGGCCAAGGCGGGGTCGGGTTGCAAGGCTTGTTGCAGCTGGGCCAGCAAAGGCGTGGCCTCGGGCACGCGCTCGCGCAAGGTGGGCAGACCCAGCAAGGTGTCGCGCAGGCCCGCGAGCTCACGCGGGCGCACTTGGCGCAAAGCGATGCGAGCGGTGATGCGTTCGACGTCGCTGACCTGGCGCAAAGCCTCGCGCAGCGACTCGAACCCTTGCACCTGCGTGGGCGGCGCCAGCAGGCAGGCGATGGCGTCGTGGCGGGCGCGTGCGGTGCTGCGCTCACGCAAAGGCTGGGTGAGCCATTGGCGCAGGGCGCGGCTGCCCATGCCGGTGCGGCAGGTGTCCAGCAAAGACAGCAGCGTGGGCGCGTCTTCACCGCGCAGGGTCTGGGTGATCTCGAGGTTGCGCAGCGTGGCGGCAGGCAGGTCGAGCAGATCAGAGCTGCGGGGCACCTCCAGCGTCGACACGTGCGACAGCGCCCTGCCCTGCGTGTGTTCGGCGTAGCTCAGCAAGGCCGCCGCAGCAGCGTGCCCCAGGGTCATGTCTTGCGCGCCATAGGCCTGCAAGCTGCCCACCTGCAACTGCTCGCACAGCTTGCGCAGACCCAAGCCGGCATCGAACTGCCAGCTGGGGCGGCTGGTCATGGCCACACCGCGCCCGGCGGTCAACAAGGGCTGCAGGCTGGGCGGCACGCGTTCGCGGTCAAACAGGACTTCGGCAGGCTGCAAGCGGGCGAGCCAACTGGGCAGGTCGCGCTCGGTGCATTCGGTCAGGCCCAGTTTGCCGCTGGACAAGCCCAGCCAAGCCAGGGCGCAAGGCACGGCGTGCTCGGCATGGCGGCCACGCTTGTCCATGACCACGGCCAACAACAGCGCGTCGGCGCGCTCTGACAACAGTTCGGTGTCGGTCAAGGTGCCGGGGGTGACCACGCGCACCACTTTGCGATCAACCGGGCCCTTGCTGGCGCCCACCTCGCCCACCTGTTCGGCAATGGCCACCGACTCGCCCAGCTTGATCAGCTTGGACAAGTAGGTGTCGAGCGCATGGAAGGGCACACCGGCCATCACCACGGGCTCGCCGGCCGATTGGCCGCGCACCGTCAAGGTGACGTCAATCAGGCGGTTGACCTTACGAGCGTCGTCATAAAACAGCTCGTAAAAGTCACCCATGCGGTAGAACACCAGGGTGTCGGGATGCTCGCTTTTGATGCGCAGGTACTGCTGCATCATCGGCGTATGGGCACTGAAATCGCTGACTGGCTTGTGGGTCTCGCCTGAGCTCATGTCACCTCACCCTGCGCTTGACTGAACCAAATGGTGGGATCAGAACGGTGCGTCGTCGCGGTTGCGGCGCGGTGCGGGGCGTTCGTTGCGGCTTTCTTCTTGCACCTCGGCGGCCTTGGCGGCAGCCGTGATGCGGGTGCGCTTGGGCTGCTCAGGTTCGGCGACTTTGTCGGCCTGGGCCGCGTCCTCAGCGGCTTGCAGCGTGGCGATCAAGGCGTCGTCTTCGGGGTCGCTTTCTTCTTCGTACTCGTCGCTCGACGCAGCGCGCTCTTGCTCGGCAGCAGCGGCATCGGCGATCACACGGCTGTAGGGCGACAGCGTCTTGACCAACTGGCCATAGATGCGGGGCGTGCCGGCCACGATTTCGCGCTGGTACAAGAAGTCAGGCTCGCCGGTGAAGTTGCCCACCAGGCCACCGGCCTCGGTGATGATCAAGGAGCCCGCGGCGATGTCCCAAGGGCTCAGGCCGGTTTCAAAGAAGCCGTCGTACATGCCCGCAGCCACGTAGCACAGGTCGAGCGAGGCAGCGCCCGGGCGACGCAGACCGGCGCACTGCACCATCACGTCTTCGAACATCTTCATGTAGCGCTGAAAGTTGTCGCCCTTGCGGAAAGGGAAACCGGTGCCGATCAAGGCTTCGAGCATGCGGGTGCGCTTGGACACGCGGATGCGGCGGTCGTTGAGGTAAGCGCCCTTGCCCTTGGATGCGTAGAACAGGTCGTTGCGGCTGGGGTCATACACCACGGCCTGCACCACCTGGCCACGGAACGCCAACGCGATCGAGACCGCGTAGACCGGGAAGCCGTGGATGAAGTTGGTGGTGCCGTCGAGCGGATCGATGATCCAGACGAAATCGCTGTCTTTGGCCCCGTGCTTGCGGCCCGATTCTTCGGCCAAGATGCCGTGGCCAGGGTAGGCTTCGAGCAAGGTCCCGATGATCACGTCTTCTGCAGCCTGGTCCACCTCGGTCACAAAGTCGTTGTGCGACTTGGCAATCACGGTCAAACGCTCGATGTCGAGCGATGCCCGGTTGATGATCGCCCCTGCCGCACGGGCAGCCTTGATGGCGATGTTGAGCATGGGATGCAAAGCTTGGGACATGGTAAGACCTTGTGTGACCGCCCCACGCAACAAACGCATGAGACGGGTTTCCACCACACACGGCCACATGGCCATGCGCGACAGGGTGGGGGCGCAGCGGTGATCAAAGAACGAGGGACAATCGCGCATTGTAGCGAAGGGCGTTGTTTTTGCCACCCCTCATTCAGACAATTCACCCCACATTCAACGGTTTACAGCCTCTGTCTCTTATACACATCTGACGCTGCCGACGA
>JAVLFO010000406.1:0-3971 GCA_046052805.1 Aquabacterium sp.
CCCGCATAGACGAGCATTTCAAGCAAGCGCCACGCCACCGACTTGGGCGCACGCAAAGGCCCAACCGCGAACAGGCGTTCGTTCACAAAAGGCAAATTGGCCGCGACAAGCGCGGCCAAAATCACCAGGGCTACAGCCCAAATCGGCACCAGGCCCATCATTGCGATGGGCCTCCACAAAAGTGCTTTGCGACCAACATCAACCCGCCAAGGATTGTGTGATGGCCTTGGCGCACAGCGTCATCAAACCACTGGGCAAAATGCCCAAAGCCAAAACTGCCAGCGCATTGACCGACAACAGCACGCGGGCGCTGCCGCCTTCGGGCAAAGCCGCCGTGTCAGAGGGTTCATCAAAGTACATGACCTTGACGATGCGCAGGTAATAGAACGCACCGAACAAAGACAGCACCACCGCCAAGATCGAGATCTGCAGCAGCAACGGTGAGTTGGTGGTGATCAGCGATTGCAACACGGCCAGCTTGGCGTAAAAGCCAACGGTCGGGGGGATACCAGCCAGCGAGAACATGAACACGGCCATCGCGCCGGCCAACATCGGGCTGCGCTTGTTCAAACCGGCCAGATCAGAGATCTGCTCGGACTCAAAGCCAGGGCGCGACAAGATCATCACCAAGCCGAAAGTACCCAGCGTGGTCAGCACATAGGTCAGCACATAAAACAGTGCCGACGAATAGCCATTGCCTGCCGACAGGGTATTGCCTGCGATCACCGTGGGCACGAAACCCAGCAACATGAAGCCCAACTGGGCGATGCCCGAGTAAGCAAGCATGCGCTTGAGGTTGGTCTGTGCAATCGCGGCCAAGTTGCCCAAAGTCATTGAGGCGACGGCCAGGATCATCAACATCTGCTGCCAGTCGGTGGCAGTGTTGATCAGACCTTCAACCAGCAAGCGGATCGTGATGGCAAAGGCGGCCAGCTTGGGCGCACCGGCCACCATCAGCGTCGCAGCCGTTGGCGCGCCTTGGTAGACGTCAGGGACCCACATGTGGAAAGGCACCACACCCAGCTTGAAGGCCAGCCCAGCCACGATGAACACCAAGCCAAAGGCCATCACCTGGGGCTTGATCTGGCCGGTCAAGGTCGACTTGTAGACCTCGCCCAAATCCAAGGTGCCCGTGGCGCCGTACATCATCGACAAGCCATAGAGCAAGAAGCCCGAAGCCAGCGCGCCCAGCACAAAGTACTTCATGGCCGCTTCTGTGGCTTGCGCATGGTCCCGGCGCAGGGCCACCAAGGCGTACAGCGACAGCGACATCAACTCCAGGCCCAAATAGATGCTCAGGAAGTTGTTGCCGATGATCATGATCGACACGCCCAGCAGCGCGAACATGCTCAGTGTGAACAACTCACCTTGCAACATGTCACGGTCGGCGGCGTACACCTGCGAGTAAACCAAGCTGCCCATCACGGCCAGCGTGGCGCACAACGCCAACAGGTGGCCCATGGCGTCGGTCACCACCATGCGCTGCATGGCGTACACCGAAGTGCCATTGTCGAGCGCACACAGGTGCAAGCCAGCCACCGCTGCCAGCGAGCCCATGGTCAGCAAATACGTCGCCGTGCGGCGTGGCGAAGTGACAAACAAATCCAGCAGGGCCACCAGGCAGGCCATGCCCAGCAGCACGATCTCCGGGGTCACCGCAGTCCAGTTCAAATCAGTCATGTTGGGTCGACCCTCAGTTCAACTTGCTTTGTGCGACGTGCTTGAGCAGCTCGGTCACAGACACGTGCATGGCATCGGTGAAGGGCTTGGGCTGCAAGCCCATCCACAACACCGCCACCGCCAACACAGCCAGGATCAAGAACTCACGCGCATTGATGTCGGTCAGTTCACGAACGTGGTCGTTGGCAATGTCGCCCAGGTAGACACGCTTGTACATCCACAGGGTGTAAGCCGCGCCAAAGATCAAGGCCGTGGCCGACAGCAAGCCGATGGTGAAGTCAAACTGCACCGCACCCAAAATCACCAGCCATTCGCCCACGAAACCTGCGGTACCCGGCAGGCCGCAATTGGCCATTGAGAACAGCAAGGCAAACGCGGCGAACTTGGGCATGGTGTTGACCACGCCGCCGTATCTCGAAATCTCACGCGAGTGCATGCGGTCGTACAGCACGCCGATGCTCAAGAACATCGCGCCCGACACGAAGCCGTGAGCAATCATCTGCACCAAGCCACCGACCATGCCCATCTCGTTGAAGATGAAAAAGCCCAGCGTCACGAAACCCATGTGGGCAATCGACGAATACGCGACCAGCTTCTTCATGTCTTGCTGGACCATGGCCACCAAGCCCACGTAGATCACACCGATCAGCGACAGCGTGATCACCACCGGCGCGTACTCGTGCGACGCGTCGGGCACGATGGGCAGCATGAAGCGCAGGAAGCCGTAGCAGCCCAGCTTCAACATGATCGCGGCCAGCACGGCTGAGCCACCCGTGGGCGCCTCAACGTGCACGTCAGGCAACCAAGTGTGAACGGGGAACATCGGCACCTTCACGGCAAAGGCCGCGAAGAAAGCGCAGAACAAGAGCGTCTGTGCAGTGGCCGCCAAAGGCAGCTTGTGCCAGGTCAGGATGTCAAACGAGCCACCCGACTTGTAGTACAGGAAGATCAAGGCGATCAGCATCAGCAGCGAGCCGGCCAGCGTGTACAAGAAGAACTTGAACGCGGCATACACGCGGCGGGCACCGCCCCACACACCGATGATGATGTACATCGGGATCAGCGTGGCTTCAAAGAAGACGTAAAACAGCAGGCCGTCCAGCGCTGAGAACACGCCGACCATCAAACCCGACAAGATCAGGAAAGAGCCGTAGTACTGGTGCGGCCGGTCTTCAATGACCTCCCAGCCGGCCAGCACCACGATCACGGTGATGAAGGCGGTCAGGGGCACAAACCACATCGAGATGCCGTCGACACCCAGGTGGTAGAAGACGTTGAAGCGCTCGATCCAAGACGCCTTCTCGACGAACTGCATCGCGGCGGTGCCGTTGTCGAACTGGGTGATCACAGGGATGGTCACCAGGAAGCCGATGACAGCGCCAATCAGGGCCACCCAGCGGGCGACCTTGGCGTTTTCCTGACGGCCCAGGGCCAAGAGCAGGATCCCGAATGCCACCGGAATCCAGATGGCCAGAGAAAGGAGATTAGGCATTGTTTGCATGAACCAGTCCTCGCGCTCAGTGGTGCATGAACACGAACCACGTCATGAGGGCAAAGACCCCCAAGATCATGACCAGCGCGTAGTGATAGAGGTAACCCGTCTGGAACAGGCGAACCAGAGAACCAATCAGGCCGACCAGCTTGGCAGAACCATTGACAGCCAAGCCGTCGATGATGGCCACGTCGCCGATCTTCCAGAAACCGCGACCCAACAGACGGGCGCCTGCGGCCAGCACGTTCTCATTGAACCAGTCCAGGAAGTACTTGTTCTCGCCGATCACGATCAGCGGACGCAGTGCCTTGGCAAAGAAAGCGGGGATCTGCGGGGCCACCATGTAGAACACGTAGGCCGTGACCACACCACCCAAGGCCAGCAAGAAGGGCAAGCTGGTGAAGGCGTGCAAGCCCATGGCGGTGGCGCCGTGGAACCCGTGCGCCAGCTCTTCCATGGCGGGGTGCAGTTCGTGATTGACGAAGATGACGTTCTTGAAGAAATCACCGAACAGCATGGGCTCGATGCACAAGAAACCGATCACCACCGAAGGGATGGCCAGCAGCACCAAAGGCGCCGTCACCACCCATGGGGATTCGTGCGGCGTATGGGCATGACCATGGCCGTGGTCGTCACCGTGGTCGTCGTGGTGATCGTGCTCACCCGGGAAGGGCTTGTGGTGGAAGTTCTCCTTGCCATGGAAGACCAGGAAATACATCCGGAAACTGTAGAAGGCGGTGATGAACACGCCAGCCGTCACGGCGAAGATCGCGAACCCGGCGCCCGGCAGGTTGCTGGC
>JAVLFO010000407.1:0-6932 GCA_046052805.1 Aquabacterium sp.
GTCTTGATGGACGGGTTTCATGGGACTGCCGGCCAACTCTCCGAGGTCATTGACCTGGGACATGCGGTGACACCGCACTTGGAAGGGGTCCGGCAGACCCTCTACAAGACCGTGACCGCGCTGCAGTTCCAAGACATGGCTTCTCAGTTGATTGCGCACACCAACAAGCGTCTGCGCAGTTGTGCCGATCAAATCGCCCGCGAGGCGCTGGGCGATGACGACCCTGATGGCGCCGCCGTCGTTGAGGCCGAGCCGCTCAAGCCCAACCCCGTGACACAAGACGAAGTGGACGCCGGTTCGGTGGAGTTGTTCTAAAGAAATCCTTCCACCTGCCGAAACACCGGTCAGCGTTGACTGGTTTTCACTTCAAGCCTGCTAACAAGCACTGTTCATTCAAGCACCGGAGAGCGACATGCATTCGATCCTTGCCGTCGACGATTCTGCATCCATGCGTCAAATGGTTTCCTTCACGCTCAAGAGCGCTGGCTACAACGTCGTTGAGGCGGTGGATGGTCAAGACGCCTACGAAAAAGCCTCAGGTCGCAGCTTTGACTTGATCCTGACCGACCAGAACATGCCCCGCATGGATGGCATCAGCCTGACCAAGAAGCTGCGCGAGACCGCCCAGTTCAAGACCACACCGATCCTGATGCTCACCACCGAGTCCAGCGATCAGATGAAGCAAGCAGGGCGCGCAGCAGGCGCCACAGGCTGGCTGGTCAAACCGTTCGACCCCAACAAGCTGATCGAAGTGATCCAAAAAGTGATCCGTTGATCTGATTGCCACGCGCAGCGTCAAGACGAATTTCAGGAGCCAGACATGGCAGAGACCAGCACAGACAACAGTTCAGCCGCCGGCATTGACCTCAGCCAGTTCTACCAAGTCTTCTTTGAAGAAGCCGGTGAGAACCTTGAGAACATGGAGCAGCTCTTGTTGGAGCTCGACATCGAGGCGGCCGACGACGAGGAGATGAACGCCATCTTCCGCTGTGCGCACTCGATCAAAGGTGGGGCTGCCACGTTTGGCTTCAGCGACGTCGCTGAGCTGACTCACCAGATGGAGACGCTGCTGGACAAGTTGCGCCGCCATGAACTGACGCCGACGGCGCCCATGGTCGACGTGCTGCTGCAATCGGGCGATGCACTCAAGGCCATGCTGGGACGCCACCAGGGCTCAGGCGCCGATGCCGTCGACACCACCGAGCTGCTGTTCAACATTCGCGCCATGGTGGCCGGCGAAAAGCCTGCGATCGAGGTTGCGCCAGCCGCGCCGCGTGCTGCCCCCGTTGCCAAAGCCCAAGCCGCCCCTGTTGCCGCCATCGCTGGCGCTGCACCCACCACAGGCAAGCGCGTGGTCGAGCTGCGTGTGGGCCCCTTGAGCAGCCCGGACCAGGCTGACAATTTGCTCGACCTGTTCAAAGAGATCACCGACCTGGGCACCATCGAGGCCTTGCCCGATGACGCGGCTCTGGCAGGCATTCGCCGTTTCAAGGTCGACACGAGCACCGCCGAGTCGGAGTTGCTCGACCTCTTCACCTTCCATGTGGCTCGCGAGCAGGTTGCCTTCGTGGCGATGGCCGGCGAGGGCGCGCAGGCCGATCCTGCCTACGGCTTCTTCAATGAGCAGGGCGCAGCGCCTGCCGCTGAAGAGCGTGGTTATGGCTTTTTTGACAATGCGCCCGGTGCCCCTGATCACCCCGTGGCCGTGCCGGCAGCCGTCGAGGCCACGCCCAAGCCCAGCGCCGCACTGGTGCCCAAGGCGGCCGCCCCCAAGGCCGAGAAGCCAGCCGCTGCGGTTGAAACATCCACCATCCGCGTCTCGGTTGAAAAGGTCGACCAGCTCATCAACCTGGTGGGTGAGTTGGTCATCACCCAAGCCATGTTGGCGCAAAACAGCCGTGGTCTGGACCCGGTGGTCTACCAACAACTCGTCACCGGCTTGACCGACCTGGACCGCAACACCCGCGACCTGCAAGAGGCCGTGATGTCGATCCGGATGATTCCAATGTCGACGGTGTTCAGCCGCTTCCCCCGCATGCTGCGCGATTTGGCCAACAAGCTGGGCAAGAAGGTCGAACTGGTCACGCAAGGTGAAGCCACCGAACTGGACAAGGGCTTGGTTGAGAAGATCACCGACCCACTGACCCACCTGGTGCGCAACTCGTGTGACCACGGCGTGGAAATGCCCGCAGACCGCATCGCCAAGGGCAAGCCCGAGGTGGGCACCATCACCCTGGCCGCTTCGCACCAAGGTGGCTCGATCGTGATCGAAGTGCGTGACGATGGCCGAGGCCTGTCGCGCGAGAAGCTGCTCAAGAAGGCCCGCGAGAAGGGCATCGATGCCCCCGACTCGATGACCGATACGGAGGTCTGGAACCTCATCTTCGCACCGGGCTTCTCGACTGCCGATGAAGTCACCGATGTGTCGGGCCGTGGCGTGGGCATGGACGTGGTCAAGAAGAACATCACCTCGCTGGGCGGCACGGTCGAGATCGACTCGGCCGAAGGCTACGGCATGCGTGTGGCGGTTCGACTGCCGCTGACGCTGGCCATCATGGACGGCATGAGCGTGGGCGTGGGCGAAGAGGTCTACATCCTGCCGCTGTCGTCGGTGGTCGAGTCGTTCCAAGTCAGCGAAGAGATGGTCAAGACCATCGGTGGCTCCGGCCGCGTGGTCGAGGTCCGCGAAGAGTACATGCCAGTGATCGAGCTGGAGAAAGTCTTCCAGGTGCCCCGATTCGATTGGGAGCACAACAGCGGGATCATGGTGGTGGTCGAAGCCGAAAGTGGCCGCGTGGCCCTCTTGGTCGACGAACTGCTGGGCCAGCAACAGGTGGTGGTCAAGAACCTCGAGACCAACTACCGCAAAGTCAACGACGTCTCGGGCGCCACCATCATGGGTGACGGCCGGGTGGCACTGATCCTGGACGTGGGCAGCCTTGTGCGCCGCTCGCGTCACTGATCGGCACGAAGCTTAGGAGATCAAGCCATGGGCATGATGGAAAAACTGGACGTGCAGGCCGACCTGGCACGTGAGTACCTCACCTTCCGTCTGGGCGAGGAAGAGTACGGCATCGACATCCTCAAGGTGCAGGAGATCCGTGGGTACGAAAACCCCACGCGCATCGCCAACGCGCCGCACTTCCTCAAAGGCGTGGTCAACCTGCGCGGCACCATCGTCCCGATCGTGGACCTGCGCCTGCGCTTTGGTTGCAGCGCGGCCGAGTACAACGCCTTCACGGTGTCCATCGTGTTGCACATCGGGCAACGCACCATCGGCACGGTGGTCGACTCGGTGAGCGACGTGATGGAGATCCCTGCCGAGGCGGTGCGAGCCGCCCCCGAGATGAACTCGGCGGTGGACGCAGCCTACATCCGTGGGCTGGCCCAAGTGGGCGAGCGCATGGTGATTTTGCTCGACATCGAGAGCATGTTGATGGGCCAAGACATGGGCCTGATCGACTGATCGATGCCAATGGCATGGCCCGTTTTGGGCCTCCCTGGTGGCCGGGTCAGACCACGCACTGACACGTCATACACGGAGATCAACATGCATGCAATCAAGACGGGCCTGTTGGCCGCAGCAGTGGGTTTGTTCGCTTTGGGCATGGCCCACGCGGCAGATGGCGGCGCCACCAAAGACGACGCAGTGGCGATGGTGAAAAAGGGCGTGGCGCACATCAAGGCCAACCCACACGAGAAGGCCTACGCCGAGATCAGCGACAAGGCCAATCCCACTTGGCATCACGAAGACCTGTACCTGGTCGTGTATGCACTGGACGGGACGGTTCGCGCCCACGGCGCCAATGCCAAGATGGTCGGCAAGAACCTGATCGAACTCAAAGACATCGACGGCAAGCCCTTTGTCAAAGAGCGCGTGGACATGGCCAAGACCCAGGCCAGCTTCTGGCAAGACTACAAGTTCACCAACCCCGAGAACAAAAAAATCGAGCCCAAAAGCATGTATTGCGAAAAGCTCGATGACTCCGTGGTGTGCGGTGGCATCTACAAGTGATGGGTGTTCCTGCAGTTTGAGTGAGGCCCTCGGGGCCTCGGAGAGGACACCCTCATGAAGTTGAGAACCAGCCTGATGGTCGCCCCCGTGGTGGCCTGTTTGGTGCTGCTGTCGTGCCTGGCGGGCTTTCTGTTTGTGATCAACGATTACGACGAGAAGACCCGTGCCACCTACGAGGCCAGCGCCTTTGACCAGCAGCAACTTGGCGTGGTGCAGCAGCGGCTGGCCGAAGTCCATGTGCTGCTCTACCGCACCATCGCTGTCATCGGCTCGCTCGAAGAGACCGAGGTGAAAGCGCGTCGCGACACCTTGCAGTCGACGGGCAAAGACATCCGCAGCGCCATGGCCGAGGTGCTGAGCAGCAGCGATGCCGCGTCAGAGCCTGCACAGGGATTTGACGCATCGCTCAAGAAATTCATTTCCGGCGCAGATTCGGCCATTGACCTCTCCACCATCGATCCCAACACCGGCGTAGCGGCTTTGCAGTCGGCCGATGCCGAACACAAGGCCTTGGTGGGGCACCTCAACAAGCTGATCGAGCGCGTCAAAGCCACTTCTGAAGCCAATGCCGTCGACTTGCACAAGGCATTGACGTACAAGGAAATTCTCATTGGCGTGCTGGGGTTGCTGGCCGGTGCCGCAGCCTTCGCTTTTGCCTGGGTGATGCAGACCCGTGTGGTCAAGGACATTGCCTTGGCTGCGCAGGCCGCCGATGAGGTCGCCAGTGGCAACTTCAACCGCGAGCTGCACAGCGACCGCAAGGACGAGATCGGTCAGCTCCTGTCGGCCCTGGGCCGCATGGTGCATAAACTGTCGTCTTCGCTGCGCACCGTGCAAGACGCCGCACGCTCGATTGGTCAGGCCTCGGCCGAGATCGCCGTGGGCAATGCCGACCTGAGTCACCGCACCGAAAGCACCGCTTCGAGCTTGCAAGAGACGGCTTCGTCGATGGACGAGTTGACTGGCACCGTGCGCCAGACGGCCGAAGCCGCCCGCTCGGCCAATGGCCTGGCACAGAGCGCCACCGACGCCGCCAAGCGCGGTGGCGGGGTGATGGAGCAAGTGGTCAGCAACATGGCCGAGATCGACGCAGCCTCACGCAAGATCAACGAGATCATCAGCGTCATCGACGGCATCGCTTTTCAGACCAACATCTTGGCGCTCAATGCGGCGGTGGAGGCGGCGCGTGCGGGTGAGCAAGGCCGCGGCTTTGCGGTGGTGGCGGGCGAGGTGCGCTCGCTGGCCAAACGCAGCGCCGATGCAGCTCACGAGATCAAGTCACTGATCGGCTCATCGACGCAGCGCGTGGAAGTCGGGACGCGCTTGGTGCAAGAGGCGGGCGCGTCCATGCAAGACATCGTGGCCGGCGTGGAGCACGTGACGCAGATCATCACGGAGATCACCCAGGCGGCCGAGCAGGAGTCCATGGGCATTGGCCAGGTCAACACCGCAGTGACCCAGCTCGACCAGATGACGCAACAAAACGCCGCCTTGGTGGAGCAGTCAGCTGCGGCCGCAGAAAGCCTGCGTGAACAGGCTCAGACCCTGACGGCTGTGGTGGGCAAGTTCCAGCTCAAGCACTGAGCCGCGCCGGGCTCAGCCCGCCAGCAGCGCCTGAGCAATGCGCTGGTCCAGCGTGGCCAAGGGTGCTGCCAAGCGTTGCTCCGCGTCTGGCACATCGCGGACTTTGGGCGCCCACACCGGCGCAGGCCAGCGGGCGTCCCAGTCAAAGCGCGCGATCACGTGCCAATGCAGGTGAGGCACCACATTGCCCAAGCTGGCCAAGTTGACCTTGGTGGGTTGCAGGCTTTGGCGCAGCACCGTTTCGACCTTGGCCACCGCTTGCATGAGGTGGCTGCGGTCTGCGGGGACGAGGTCGGTCCACTCGGCCACATGGTCGTTCCAGATCACGCGGTAAAACGCTGGGTGATCGGGCTCGCTGGCCCGGATCACACGCAGCTTGTCGGTCTGCACGACGAGGCTGCCCCCGTCTTGCAAACACAGCTCACAGCCCGCCAAGCGGGTCGGGTCGAGTTGCCCCATGCTCAGACCAGCACGCGCTCGATGCCGCCATTGTTGGCCTTGGCCACATAGTCAGGCATCCAGTTTTCGCCCAGGATCTGCTTGGCCATCTCGACCACGATGTAGTCTGCTTCCAGCAGGCCATTGGCCGTGTCTTCACCGTAGCGGCTCAGGCCTTGCAAGCAAGCAGGGCAAGAGGTCAGCACCTTGACGTTGTCTTTGGCGCCGATCATGCCCTTGTCGCGCAACTCGGCCTCGCCCTTGCGGATCTCTTCTTCCTTGCGGAAACGGATTTGCGTGGAGATGTCAGGGCGGTTCACGGCCAGCGTACCGGCCTCACCGCAGCAGCGCTCGCTCTTGAGCACGCTGTCGCCCACGAGCGCCTTGACGGTCTTCATGGGGTCCTGCAGCTTCATGGGGCTGTGGCAGGGGTCATGGTAGAGGTAGGCTTCCTTGCTGGCCAGGGTGATGCCCTTTTCCAGCAGGTATTCGTGGATGTCGATGATGCGGCAGCCCGGGAAGATCTTGTCGAACTGGTAGCCCTGCAACTGGTCGTAGCAGGTGCCGCAGCTGACCACCACGGTCTTGATGTCCAGGTAGTTGAGCGTGGTGGCGACGCGGTGGAAGAGCACGCGGTTGTCCGTGATCATCTTCTCGGCCTTGTCGAACTGGCCGGCGCCACGCTGGGGGTAGCCACAGCACAGGTAGCCCGGTGGCAACACGGTTTGCACGCCGGCATGCCACAGCATGGCCTGTGTGGCCAAGCCCACCTGGCTGAACAGACGCTCCGAACCACAACCCGGGAAATAGAACACGGCCTCGGTTTCGGCGGTCGTGGTTTTCGGGTTGCGGATGATAGGCACGTAATCCGCATCTTCGATGTCCAAGAGCGCAC
>JAVLFO010000408.1:0-6403 GCA_046052805.1 Aquabacterium sp.
GAGCAGCATGGCGCGGGGTTGCGCTTGCACGCTGGGCATGAGGTGCCAGCCCGTGGCCAGCAGCAGCCCCACCGTGACAGGCAGCAGCCCGGCCTGGAAGGCTTGCACGCCCAACCAGTCGCGCCTGGCCGCCACCCAACGTGACGCCGCCAGTGCCAGCGTGGTCGAGGGCAACATGATGCCCAGCATGCTGATCACCGCGCCACCGACGCCGCCGCTGTACCAACCGATCAGCGCCACGAACAACACATTGGGGCCGGGCGCGGCCTGGGCCAGGGCGATGGCCGAGGTGAAGTCGGTGTCGGTCAACAAGCCGGCATCGGTCACCAAACGCCGGTGCATGTCAGGCACCAAGGTGATGGCGCCGCCCACCGCCATCAGCGACAGCGCCAAGAAGTGCTTGAACAAGGTCCACCAGATGTCGGGGGACCACATCCAGGGTGACATGGCCACATGCACGCTGCTCATCGGCGCTCCTGCGTGGCCAAGTGCTTCAAGACACCGTGGCACCACAGCCAGGCCACGCCGCCCAGGCCCAGCAACACCCACAGCAAGGGCCAGTGCAACCAGGCGATCATGGCAAACGCCAAAGCAGCCAGGCACGCGCTGCTGAATCCGCCCAGCACATGGTCTTTCAACGGGGCCGAGAGCTTGAGCACGGTGCCCACGATTTGCCCGGCGGCCACCGCAGCGATGCCCACCAGTGCGCCTTGCACCAGGCCGTGTCCCATGGGGGATTGGTCGGCGTGTCCGATCAACCAGGCCAGCACAAGCATCAAGGCCAGCGGCGCCATGACCATGCCGGCCAATGCGACCAAGGCGCCACGCCAGCCAAAAAAGCGGTCACCGATCATCAAAGACAGGTTGCACACATTGGGGCCGGGCAGCACCTGTGCACCGCTGAGCATCTCGACAAAGTCCTTGGCCGTAAGCCAGCGCCGGCGCTCGCACAGTTCGCGCTGCGCCACCGCGATCACGCCGCCAAAGCCTTGCAAGGCCAGGCTGGTGAAGGCGATGAACAGCACGCTCAATGAGGCAGGGCGCTCCAGCGCTTCTTCCGCTTCCAGCATATCCAACAGCTTGATGGACTCAAGCGTAGACGGCCACGACCTGGTAGCCCAGTGCGGCCAGTTGACCGCAAGGCGTCCACAGCGAGGTCTTTTCGTTCACATAGCCTTCGCCTACGACCAGCGCCTCTTTGTCCATGCGCCAAAAGCCGTCCACGTCGGTCACGGTGACGGGGCGCAGCTCCAGCGCCCAAGACACCGATGAGGCCGGCGCAAAGCCCTTGAGCTGGGCCAGGGCAGGGGTCGGGCCGGCATCGGCCAGCATGACGCTTTGCAACTCGGCGTCGACGTCAGCCGTGTCTTTCAGGCGAACGTGTGTGCGGCTGAGCCAGGCATCGGTGCCCGTGAAGGGCAAGCCGCCTTCGGCATAGCGAAAGTCCAGCTGTTGGGTGAACTGCGGCGTGAGGCCTTCCACGTAAGGCAGTTTGAAAGCCTCTTCGGGTGACTTGCTCACGGGCGGGCGCTCGGGCATCAAGCTGGGCAAGGTGGACGTGCGCGCGGTGCCAAACACGCCCAGCAGCACGCCGCCAATGTGCTCGTGGCCTTGGGCGTCGACTTGGGTGACGCGGGCTTGCACCTGCCGGATGTTTTTGCCTTGGCGCAGCAAGGTCACGTCCACATGGCATTGGCCCACGCCGACAGGGCCCACAAAGTTGGTTTGCAGGGCGCGCAGGGGCCAATCGGTACCGCACACATCGCGCATGGCCTGAACGGCCAGCACCGACAAGGCGCCGCCAAAGGTGGTGCGGCCTTGCAGCCAGTCTTCACTGATCGTGAAGCTGATGCGCGTGCCTTCGCGCTCTCGTTGGGACAACAACACGCGCAAGGGGCGCACGAGGGCAGACGCGGCGGAATCGCTCATGAAGGGGGGCCTCCGTTGACAAGGCCCCCATTATCGAGCGGTCGTCGCGAGCGTGCTGGCGTGGGGTTGACCGATCAAGGCTTCGATTTGCTCGGGCGGTACAGGGCGGCTGTAAAGGTAGCCCTGCACGAAGTCGCAACCTTGACGCGTCAAGAGGGCTTCTTGGTCGGGCATCTCGACGCCCTCGGCCACCACCTTGAGGTGCAAGCCATGCGCCATCGAGATCATGGTGCTGACCAGTTGCGCATCGCTGTCGTTGCCCGGCAGGTCTTGCACGAAGCTGCGGTCGATCTTGAGCTGGTGCACAGGGAAACGCTTGAGGTAGGCCAGCGACGAGTAGCCTGTGCCAAAGTCGTCGATCGACAAGAACACGCCCAGCGCGTGCAGCATTTGCAGGAAGTGCTCGGCGCCCATGTCGGACTCCATCAGCCCACTTTCGGTGATCTCGATCTCTAGCCGATCCGGTGGCAGCCCGGTGCGGCTGAGGATGCGCGACACCCGCTCCACCACGCCGCCTCGGCGGATCTCGCTGGGTGAGAGGTTGACGGCGATGCGGCCAAAGTCGATGCCAGCGTCCAGCCACGCACGACCTTGGCGGCAGGCCTCTTGCAGCACCCACTCGCTCAGGGCCACGATCATGCCGGTGTCTTCCATCACGGGGATGAACTGGCTGGGGCTGACGGGTGGCAGGTAGGCATCGTTGGTGCCGCTTGGCGGCTTGAGCCGCACCAGGGCTTCCACGGCCACGACCTGGCGGGTGGACAGGCTCACCATGGGCTGGTAGTGCAGCACGAACTCGTCGTGTTCGACCGCGCGGCGCAAGCGCGTTTCCAGCTGCAAACGGGTGGTGGCGTCGCTGGTGAAGGCCTCGGTGTAGAAGCTGAAGCTGTTGCGGCCACGGCGCTTGGACTCGTACATGGCCGCGTCCGAGTTGCGCACCAGCTCAGAGGCATCTTGCCCATCGGTGGGGAACAGGCTGATGCCGATGCTGGCCCGCACATAGACCTGCTGGCCGCCATCCAGCGTGAAGGGCTGGTTCAGCGTCTCCAAGATGGCCGTGGCCACCTGTGCGGCCTGCTGTGGGTGTCGCAAATGCTCGAGCACCAAGATGAACTCATCGCCGCCCAGTCGTCCCAGGGTGTCTTCCTGGCGAACGCGTGCGCGCAGTCGCATGGCCACCTGCTTGAGCAGGCTGTCGCCTGCGGCATGCCCCAGGCCATCGTTGACCATCTTGAAGTTGTCCAGGTCGATGAAGACCACGCCCACCAAAGTGTGGTGGCGCTGCGCCAGGTTGATGGCGTGCGCCAGGCGCTGGTGAATCATGACCCGGTTGGGCAGCTCGGTGAGGGTGTCGAAGTGCGCCATCTTGGCCAGGCGCTCTTCGGTTTGTTTGATCTGGGTGATGTCGGTGAACACGCCCACGAAGTGGGTCGGGCGTCCGCGCAGGCTCTTGACGGCGCTGACCGACAGCTTGGTCATGAACAGCTCGCCGGTTTTGCGGCGGAACCAAACCTCACCTTGCCATGAGCCTTGCGAGAGCATCTCGCTGCGCATGTCGGCCAGCACGTCGTCGGCGCGGTCTGGCAGCAAGAACTCGGGCG
The DNA here is from genome assembly GCA_046052805.1 of Aquabacterium sp. Taxonomy (GTDB): domain Bacteria; phylum Pseudomonadota; class Gammaproteobacteria; order Burkholderiales; family Burkholderiaceae_C; genus Aquabacterium. The sequence goes on from JAVLFO010000408.1 coordinate 3,531, forward strand.
TGCGTCCGACGACCTCGTGTTCTTCGTAGCCCGTCAAGGCCGTGAAGGCCGGGTTGATCGAGACCATGTTGCGGTTGCGGCCCAGCACCATCATCCCGTCTTGCGTGCTCTCTAGGGCGGCTGCGTGCAAGCGGATGCGCTCTTCGGCCTCGTCGCGCAGGGCCTCTCGGTGCAAATTGGTCAGCGCAAACGACAGGTCGCTGGAGAGGTCTTCGAACAGGCCCAGCTCATCTGCATCTTGGTCATTGACGCGCAAGCCCAGCAAGATCAGGTGGCCGACCAGGGTGAGGTCGCGCGACAAGGGCAGCACCACGCAACCTGGTGTGTCCGCGGCAATGGCCTCATCGGCCCAGGCGGGTCGCTGACCCACTTTGGACAGGTCGCGCGTGCGCAGGGTGTGTCCATAGCGAAGCGCCCAATCCAGGGCATTGGCTTCGTTTTCTTGGGGCAACAAGGCGAAGTCCAAGCTGGGCGACTTTGGCGCACCTTCGCCGGCCGAGGCTGCGCAGTGCAGGCGCTGTGGGTGCATGGGGTCGTCGTACAGCGCGACCCAGGCTTTGCGGAACTGGCCGTGGTCGATGGCGACCTCGCACACGCGCTGCAGCAGCGTCTCCTGGTCTTCAGAGCGCACGATGGCCTGGTTCACGTGGCTCAAGAAGTCGTACATCCGTGTTTTGCGCCGCAAGCCACGCTCAGTGCGCCGACGCGAAGAGATGTCCCACACCATCCACACCACTTCGTCGCTGTCGCCCACAGGCGCACAGCGGCTGTCAAAGTGCTGCGGCTCCTGGCCTTTGCCTGGCATCGTGAAGGCCGCGCTCTGGGCGGTGCGGCTGTGCAAGGCCCTTTGCAGTACGGTCATGAAGCCTTCGGCCATGTCTGGCTCAAAGAACTCCTGGATCTGGCGGCCGATCAATTCGTGCGGTGGTCTGCCTAAGAGCTGCAGGTTGGTGCCGTAGATGTCGAGGTAGCGTCCCTGCGCGTCAACGCGAAAGGCCAGGTCAGGCAGTGCATCGGCGAAGGCCCGCAGTTGGGCTTCGCGCTTGTTCAACGTCAGCAATGCCTGCGCACGGTGACGATGTGAGCGAGCCATCAGCAACAGCAGCACCAAGCTCAAGCCACCCACCAAGGCCACATTCAGGCGGTCCAGCTCGCGCTGTGCCCGTGTGGCTTGGGTCAGCTCCCGTGCCCACTGCTCCGCGATCTGCGCACCCACCATGTCGACCTCGTCCACGGTTTGATGGACGGGGCTGTCGGCCAGACGCACATCACCACGGCTGTGCGGGAGCTTGGCTTCGCGCTGGACTTGGTCGAGCTTGTTGATCAGCGTCATCGCCGAGGGCAGCATCTGCGGCGTCGCCATGCTTTGGAGCATCAGGGCGGCGGCGCGCGCATCTGACAGGCTGGCTTGGATGTCTTGCGTGGTGTGTGCGCCTTGGGTCTGTGCACCGTGCTCCAGCAGCCACACACTGCGGCGCGCCTGCTTCTGCACCTGCGCCAGCAAGGTATCGAACGCATGTGCGCGCTCTTGCAAACCGCGCCACCCCAGGTGCGACCACGCGATCAGGCCCATGCTGACCAGCGCCAGGGCGGACACCGCCAAGGCCAGCGGCCAAAAGCGGCCCAGCGGCACGTTGGCGGCGGGGCGCAGGTCAGGGGGTGATGGCGTCGCGGGATTCACAACCGTCGAGGGGCAGTGCTGGCCTGAGTGAAATAGCCGGCCAGCTTAGGTGAAAAACGCGTTGATCGGCGATGATTCAAACCCTGTGGCCCCAAACGGCCCCCACTCGGGGGCGAGTCGCTTGGGCTTTGTTCACGCTTTGACTGCCTTTGACCCATGACGAGCACGTCTGTTTATGTGCCGACGCACCCTGCGGCTTCGCGCTTCATGGAGGCCCGTGGCCTGCAGCACCACGTTTTGACCTGGGGTGACCCTTCGCAGGCCACACCACAAGCGCCCTTGCTGGTGATGGTGCATGGCTGGATGGACGTGGCCGCGTCATTTCAGTTCATGGTGGACGCCTTGCGGCAGCAGCCGGGCTGGGGCGAGCGACCTATCGTGGCCATTGACTGGCGCGGCTTTGGCTTGACCCAGGCGCCACAAACCGACAGCTACTACTTTCCCGACTACCTGGGCGACCTCGACGCCTTGCTCGACCAGCTGGCCCCAGGGCAGCAAATCGACCTGCTGGGGCACAGCATGGGCGGCAACGTGGTCACCCTGTATGCCGGCGTGCGCTCGGCCCGCATCCGCCGCCTGGTCAACCTGGAAGGTTTTGGCATGCCCGCCTCCAAGCCCGAAGAGGCACCCGAGCGCTATGTCAAGTGGCTGGACGAGATCAAGACCCCCGTGCAATTGAAGGACTACGACAGCGTGGCCGGCGTGGCCAAGCGCTTGCAGGCCAACAACCCCCGCCTGCGTGACAGCTTTGCGCACTGGCTGGCGGGGCACTGGTCTCGTCAAGAAGGCGAGCGCTGGGTGATCAATGCCGATGCCGCCCACAAACGCCCTCAGCCCTTGCTTTACCGCATCGAAGAGGTCAAAGCCTTTTTGGCGCGCATCCATTGCCCCATGTTGTTCGTGGAGGGCGACCAAACCTTGTACTTCATGCTGTTCAACGGCAAGTTCAGCCGTGAAGAGTTTCTCGAGCGCATGACCTTGGTGCCCGATTTCCGCCTTGAGACCGTCTCAGATGCGGGCCACATGCTGCACCATGACCAGCCCGAGGCACTGGCCGCGCACATCGCGTCTTTTTTGAATGCGCCGAACGCTGCCGCCACGTGAGAAAATACGTCATCTGACAAGGCTCCAGTCGCTGACTGCCGGGCCTTTTCGCCTTGAACACCCACCAGACACATCGCAGGACCCACAT
>JAVLFO010000409.1:0-8179 GCA_046052805.1 Aquabacterium sp.
GGCCCTGGCCTGCTCGACCATGGCTGTGCGCTATTTCAACCACGTGGGCTTCGTGAGCAGCATGCCCGTGGGCTCGCCAGACCGCACGCGCTGGACAGACACGGCCATTGCCCATGTGAGGCAGGCTGGCTTGCTCTACGGCTGGGGGCTGCGGGCCTTGCTGCTGGTGGTGCCTTTGGTGGCGTCCATCGTGCACCCGCTGTTTGGGCCATTGGCCTCGGTCGGCTTGGTGGCCGTGCTGCGCCTGCTGGACAAAGTGCCCAGTTGACTCGGTAAAGCAGGCCGCCCGCCAAGGCGCGGGCGAGCCAAACCTGCCTTAAGCCAGCTTACGCAGGCATCAGGAAGTCGCGGCTGATGCCGTAACCCAAGTCGCCCACACGGTCGAGGAACTGCGTCAGGTAGGCATGCAAGCCCGTGGCCGTGATCTCGTCGATGCGGCTGAACTGCAAGTCGGCCCGCAGGCGCCCCGCTTTGCGCAGGGTTTCATGGCTGTGGTCATTGGCCACAGCGCGCAGGTTGCTGACCACCTCGTCCATGCAATAGACCAGCGAGCGCGGCATCTCTGCACGCAAAATCAGCAACTCAGCCACTTTTTCGGGACGGATGACGTTGCGGTAGACCTTGCGGTACACCTCAAATGCCGACACCGAACGCAGCACCGCCGACCAGTGATAGAAGTCGACCTCCTTGCCTTCGTTGCCCACGCCCGAGCCGAAAAACTCGGTGTTGCGCGCGTGGAACTTCACGTCCAACAAACGGGCGGTGTTGTCGGCGCGCTCCAGGAAGGTGCCAATGCGCTGGAAGTGGAAAGACTCGTCTTGCAGCATGGTGCCCAGCGTCACGCCACGCGAGAGGTGCGAGCGGAACTTCACCCACTCGAACAACTCGCCAGGGTCTTTGGCCAGGGCGGCAGACTTGACCAGGCGGTTGTACTCCAGCCAAGTCTGGTTCATGGTCTCCCAGACCTCGGTGGTCAGGGCGCCCCGCACGGCACGCGCGTTTTCGCGGGCGGCGCGCAGGCAGTTGAGGATGCTCGATGGGTTGTCGGCATCGGTCACCATGAAGGCCATCACGTCTTTCGGCGTGATCTCTTTGTACTTGGCGAGGTATTCGGTGGTGAGCTCGCTGATGCTCAACAGCCCACGCCAGCCTTGCATGGTGGCTTCGGTCGACTGCGGCAGCAGCGAGGTCTGGTAGTTCACATCGAGCAGGCGCGCGGTGTTTTCGGCACGCTCCATGTAGCGAGCCATCCAGAACAAATGGTCAGCGGTGCGCGACAGCATGGGCTTGGTCTCCGTAAGCATCGGGGCGGCTTGGCGCAATGCCCCGGATTCAGTCTCGATCAAATGGGACGGCAGGTGTTGTTCAATGCGTTCGTTGAGCATGTCAAGGGCCTCCGTGTTTGATGTGTGATGCGCGGTGCGCGTGTCAGGTCAGGACTCCAGCACCCAGGTGTCTTTGGTGCCACCGCCTTGCGAGCTGTTGACCACCAAAGAGCCTTCTTTCAAGGCGACCCGCGTCAGGCCACCAGGCACCATCTGCACCTCTTTGCCCGACAACACAAACGGGCGCAGGTCGATGTGGCGCGGCGCAACGCCGCTTTCCACAAACGTGGGACAGGTCGACAATGACAGCGTGGGCTGCGCGATGTAGTTGCTGGGGTTGGCGATCAGGGCCTTGCGGAAGTCCTCGATCTCGGCCTTGGTGGAAGCCGGGCCCACCAACATGCCGTAGCCGCCAGCACCGTGCACTTCCTTGACGACCAGCTCGCCGAGGTGGTCGAGCGTGTACTTGAGGTCGTCCTTTTCACGGCACACATAAGTGGGCACGTTCTCGAGGATCGGTTTTTCGCCCAGGTAAAACTCGATCATCTTGGGCACATAGGGGTAGATGGACTTGTCATCGGCAATGCCGGTGCCAAAGGCGTTGGCCAGCGTCACGTTGCCCGCACGGTACGCGCGCAACAAGCCTGCCACACCCAAGGTCGAGTCCTTGCGGAAGACCTCGGGGTCCATGAAGTCGTCGTCCAGACGGCGGTAGATGACGTCGACGCGCTGCGGGCCACGGGTGGTGCGCATGTAGACGAAGTCGTCTTTGACGAACAGGTCTTGCCCTTCGACCAGCTCGATGCCCATTTGCTGCGCCAAGAAGGCGTGTTCGAAGTAGGCAGAGTTGTAGGCACCGGGCGTGAGCACCACCGCAGTGGGCTCGTTGACGTTGGCCGGGGCCATCGCACGCAGGGTGTCAAGCAACAGGTCTGGGTAGTGGGCCACGGGGGCCACGCGATGCTCGGAGAACAGCTCGGGGAAGAGCCGCATCATCATCTTGCGGTTCTCGTGCATGTAGCTCACGCCCGAGGGCACGCGAAGGTTGTCTTCGAGCACGTAGTAGGTGCCACTGCCGTCGGGGTTGCAGGCCCGCACCATGTCGATGCCCGAGATGATGCTGTAGATGCCGCCGGGCACCTTGAGGTCGACCATCTCCTTGCGGAACTGGGCGTTGTTCAAAATGGGCTCAGACGGGATGATGCCCGCCTTGAGGATTTCCTGGCCGTGGTAGACGTCTTCGAGGAAGCGGTTGAGGGCCGTCACGCGTTGCTTGAGGCCCTTTTCCATCACCTTCCACTCATCGCTGGGGATGATGCGGGGGATCAGGTCGAAAGGAATGAGGCGCTCGGTGCCCGAACCATCCTCGTCCTTGTCGCCATACACCGCGAAGGTGATCCCGACGCGTCGGAAGATCATCTCGGCTTCTTCTCGACGCGAGCTCATTTGCTCTCGGGGCTGGCGAGCCAGCCAACGGTCGTACATCTGGTAGTGATCGCGCACCTCGGCGCTGTTCACATGCATTTCGTCGAAAAATCGCATCGTTTGCCCCCGTGAAGGGTGGTCCTTGAAACAGCGGTCAACCTGTTAATGCACAGACTGTGCCAGCCACACCGATCGCGCAAGCGCCAACCGGTCACAGGCACAGCTTTAGCGCACCCAATGAACCGCGCGCCACATCAGTGTGCAGCATCAAACCGTTTTGGTGCGTGACAAGGGTGTGGCGATGGCTTCATCCAACAGTCGGGTGGTCACGCGCACCACCAAGGTGTGCGCGCCACCCCCTCGGATCACCCCACGCAGGGGCGTGACGTCGCCAAAGTCACGGCCATGGGCCACACGCACGTGGTGACATTGGGGCACGCAATCGTTGGTGGGGTCGAGGTCGAGCCAGTCTCCGGCCTTGTCCAAGCCCAAACCCGGCACCCACACACTGATCCACGCATGAGATGCATCGGCGCCCACCAAGGGCGCTTGCCCCTCAGGTGGACGGGTGAGCAGGTAGCCACTCACGTAGCGGGCGGCCAGACCACAGGCGCGCAAGCAGCCCAGCATGAGGTGCGCAAAGTCTTGGCACACGCCCATGCGGCGGTCAAACACGTCCAAGATGGGTGTCGAGATGTCGGTGGAAGCCGGCGCGTAGGTGAAGTCGGTGTAGATGCGGTGCATCAGCTCGATCACGGCCTCCACCAAAGGACGATCGGGCTCGAGCGACTGGCGGGCGTAGTCGCGCAACTCACCGTGCAAAGGCACGTAGGGCGATGCATATTGGTACTCGCTGGCGCTTTGAAACGGCGCTTTGGCACGGTAGGTGAGCAAGGACTTCACGTCACCGCAGGTCGGTCCCTCGGTCGGATCCAGGCCCACATAGCGATCATGCACACGCACTTGGCTGCGGGCCACCACCTTGAGGTGTTCGTGGGCCGCATGCAGCGCGAAGTAGGCGCGGCTGTTGCCGTGATCGTCTCGACGGGTGCTGTGCTGCGCCGGATCGGGGCTGACCACCATGTCAAAACTCAGCAGGCTCTGGCCGCCATCGCTGAGCGGGCGCAGGCAAGCGATGTGCTGCGCCTGGTCCACTGGGTGGCTGTAGGTGTAGAGGGTTTCGTGTTCAACCGACAAACGCGCACTGCTGTCAGGCACGGTGGGGTCTGGCAGGCAGGAGCTCATGTGCTGACGGTGGAATCGGTGGGCTCGGCGTGCGCAAAATAGCGGCGCCCGACTTCGTCTGACAAGCGCCAGCCGGCATCGAGCAAACGGTTGAGCAGCGCCAGCACGGCCGCATGCCCAGTTTCAGGGTGGCTCAGTTGGGCCAAGGTCACACCCACGCCCTCATGGGGCAGCAAGGCCAGCAGGTCGTCGTGCGAGGCACCACGGTGCGGCAGCTTGGCCAGTTCGGTGCGCAGGCGGCGCAGCACGCAGGCCAACGCTCGGGGGTTGGACTCGTCCATCACCAACATGGCCAACAGCGCGGGCACCTCCAACCGACGCTGGAAGCGCGCCCGGAAGGTGATGGCGCTGTCAAACAAATCGAGCAAATGGTCGAAGCCCTGTGGGTGGCTCAGGGTGTCGTGTGTCCAGAACGCCTTGAGGGTGCTGGCGCAGGTGGTGAGGCGCTCAATGAGGCGGCCCACCGTGAGCAAACGCCAACCGGGGTCTCGCGTCATGCGGTCGGTTTGTGCGCCCGTGACGGCTGCCAACTGCATGGCCAGGTGTTCGAGCGGGTGTTGGGCGACCGTCAAACGATGCGCACCGCCAGCGGGCAAAGACGAGCTGGTGTCGGCCTCGCTGGCTGGGGTGTCAGCGGCATCGGCAAGCTCAGCTTGTGCAAGCGCTGACTCGTCAGACACCTCTGGCTCTTGCGGCTCGTGCAGCGCTTCTGGCACGCTCTCTTGCAGGGCCACGCTCAAGCCCTTGCCAAAGTCGATGCCCAGTACACGGAGCAAGCGCGCATGCTCGGGCGACAGCCGCTCGCGCAGCACCTGGGCTGAACGCGCCAGCGCGCCCAGGTTGTAGGCCAGGCTGTACGCACCCTGGCTGGCGTTGGCGTCCATCAGCGCGTCCAGGGCGGCGCGCTCAAACACGCGAGGCGACTTGAGCAAACTCGGGGTGCCAGCGGCCACCAAACCCTGGCTGCGCGCCAGTTCAGACAAAGCGTGCAGCAGCGCGTCATCCGGGTCATCGTCACCGCTTTGCAGGCTGATCAGGCTTTGCGCCAGGCGCAGCTGTTGTTCGCAGCGCTCGGTGTAGCGGCCCATCCAAAAAAGGTTTTCGCCCGTGCGGCTGGCCACGGGGCGTTGGCGTTGCGCCAGCTCATCGAGTTGCACTGTCGAGGTCAACATCGAGAAGGTGTCGACCTGGCCTTCGGTCATGACCCAGGTGTCGAGCGAGCTGCCGCCCAATTGCATGGACACGGGGCCCGCGTCGCGCGTCGCAATGCGCGTCATGCCGCCCGGCAAGACCTGCCACCCCCCGTTGCCATCGGACAGCGCATACACACGCAGCGAGGCGCCGCGCATGCTGACGCCCCCGCCAGACCACACAGGTGCTTGTGCGTAGGGCACGAAGCCTTGCACCGTATAGGCCGCAGGGTCGTTGCCGATGCGCTGGCGCCACGATTGCAGCGCCGCCGGTGTCAACGTGGGGGCGATGACGGCATCAAAGCTTTGGCGCAAACGCGGCGAGCCAAAGCCAGGCGTGCCCGCATAAGGGTAGCTCGGGCGAATGACCTGCTCGTGCAGCTCAGGGCTGACCGACTGCCAAGCCGATGACTCGCCACACCACCACGTGGGCAGGGATGGCAGCGCCAACTCTTCGCCCAACAAATGGCGCGACATGGCGGGCAAGAAGCCATGCACCGCGGGCGACTCCAGAAAGCCCGTGCCCAAGGCGTTGGCCAACACCACGCTGCCGGCACGCACGGCTTGCATCAGGCCCGGCACGCCCAGGGTGGAGTCAGAGCGCAGCTCCAAGGGGTCGCAAAAATCATCGTCCAAGCGGCGCAACAGGCCGTGGATGGGCTCCAAGCCTTGCACGGTCTTGAGGAAGAGCTTGTCATCGCGCACGATGAGGTCGCCCCCCTCCACCAAGGGCAAGCCAAGGTAACGCGCCAGGTAGGCGTGCTCGAAATAGGTTTCGTTGTAAGGCCCAGGGGTGAGCAAGGCCAGACGGGGCGCATGCCCTTCGGCACAAGGTACGGCCAACTTGGTCAGCGTGTCGACCAAGCGGCGGTAGCTGCTGGCCAGGTGCTGGATGTTCATGGCCCGATAGGCATCGGGGAACAGGCGCGACACGCTCAGGCGGTTTTGCATGACGTAGCCCAAGCCCGAGGGCGCCTGGGTGCGCTGCGACACCACCCACCACGCACCATCGGGGCCGCGCACCAGGTCAAACGCCAGCACGTGCAGATAGACGCCACCCAAAGGCGTCACGCCCTGCAAACCGCGCAGGTAACCGGGGTGCCCCAACACCAAGGCCGAAGGCAGCAAAGACTGCTTGAGCAGCGTCTGCTCCCCGTAGCAGTCTTGCAAGACGCGGTTGAGCAGCTGGGCACGCTGGGCCACGCCACGCTCAAGCTGGGTCCAATCGTCGGCACCAATCACCAGAGGCAAAGCCTCCAGCGACCAGGGCCGGCTGGGGCCCCCTTGGGCGTTGTAGACGTTGTAGGTGATGCCGTCTTCCTGGATCTGACGGGCCAGCAAGGCCTGGCGGCGGCTCAGGTCGTCCAGTGGCGCGCCCAGGTGGTCGGCAAAGTCCTTCCAGGCCGGGCGCAAACTGCCGTCCTCAGCACGCAACTCATCGTAGTGACCCGGCTCAACGGGGCGGGCGCGGCGCAGCAATTCCTGGCCGGCCAAGTCGGCAGACGGGTCATCGAACAAGGGCATGGAGGACGACATGGGGCGAGATCAAGGCGAAGCAGTACAGCAAGCCCCAGATTGTGAGGCCCACAAGCCCCGCCCCAGGCAGGGTCTGCCCCTGATCACAAGCCCCCCAAGCGCGCCGTGCGCAAGTCGAGCGTGAGCGGATGCTCAATGCCTGGCTTGAGCGGCTTGACCGGCATCGCGCCCGGCGTGTGCCCCATGCGGAAGAAGCGCGACAGGCGACGGCTTTCGGCCTCGTAGGCGTTGATCGGGAAGGTATCGTAGTTGCGACCGCCTGGGTGTGCCACGTGGTACTGGCACCCGCCCACCGAACGCTTGAGCCAGCTGTCGACCAGGTCGATGGTCAGCGGGGCATCAGAGCCAATGGTGGGGTGCAGACACGAGGGCGGCTGCCAGGCACGGTAGCGCACGGCGGCCACGTACTCGCCCACACGCCCGGTGGGGTGCAGCGGCAACACATGCCCGTTGACGGTGATGACATGGCGGTTGCCGTTCAGGCCCGTGGCGCGCACCTCGATGCGCTCCATGGAAGAGTCCACATAGCGTACCGTGCCGCCGGGCGAGCCCTCTTCGCCCATCACATGCCACGGCTCGAGCGCCGTGCGCAAGGTGATGCGCACGCCAGAGGCCGCGATCTCACCGATGTAGGGGAAGCGGAACTCGAAGTGCGGCGCAAACCACTCGGGCTTGAAGTCGTAGCCCGCGATGTTGAGCTCGGCCATCACGTCGTTGAAGTCGGCTTCGACCATGCTGGGCAGCATGAAGCGGTCGTGCAGCTCGGTACCCCAGCGGGTCAGGCGCTGCGCGCCGTGGCCCTTGTAAGGCTCGCGCCAGAACCAAGCCACCAAGGCGCGCAACAGCAGCTGCTGCACCAGGCTCATGTGGGCGTGGGGCGGCATCTCAAAGGCACGCAGCTCCAGCAGACCCAGGCGGCCGGTGGGGCCGTCGGGCGAGTACAGCTTGTCGATGCAGAACTCGCTGCGGTGGGTGTTGCCCGTGGCGTCGATCAGCAGGTTGCGCAAGGTGCGGTCCACGATCCACGGTGGGCATTGACCCCAGATCGACATTTGCCGCTCGATTTCGGCCAGGCCAATTTCAACCTCGTAGACCTGGTCGGTGCGGGCTTCGTCCAGGCGCGGCGCCTGGCTGGTCGGCCCAATGAACATGCCCGAGAACAGGTAAGACAAGGACGGGTGGTTGTGCCAGAAGGTCAGCAAGCTGCCCAGCACATCGGGGCGGCGCAAGAAGGGGCTGTCGGCCGGCGTGGCGCCACCCAGCACGAAGTGGTTGCCACCGCCCGTGCCCGTGTGGCGGCCATCGACCATGAACTTCTCGGTCGACAAACGCGTTTCGTGCGCGGCCTTGTACAAGAACTCGGTGTGGTCGACCAGTTCGGCCCAGTCGTGCGCGGGGTGGATGTTGACCTCGATCACGCCCGGGTCCGGCGTGACCTGCAGCATCTTCAGGCGCGGG
>JAVLFO010000410.1:0-3190 GCA_046052805.1 Aquabacterium sp.
CGAGATCTACACTCGACTAGTCGTCGGCAGCGTCAGATGTGTATAAGAGACAGGGCCAAAACCGCTGAAAAAATGGGCCCTGTAGGCGAGGGCCGGGCCATTGAGGCCCGTGCCGTTTGCTTGCTCTACAAGCTCTGAGCCTGTCCGGCGCAGTGCCTCACGGCGCGCGCTTGAGCTTGATGTGGGCGATCAGCCCGCCGCCTGGGGCGTTGGCGATTTCAAAAGCACCGCTCATGCGTTGCAAGGCCTTCTCGACGATCGCCAGGCCCAGGCCTGCGCCCGTGGCAGCCGTTCGTGCGGCGTCACCCCGGAAAAACGGTGTGGTCAGTTGCGACAGCTTTTCGGGCGCCACACCGGGCCCATGGTCGCGCACGCTCAAGATCACCCACGAGCCAGACCGCATGTAGCTCACATCGACATTGGTCACGCCTGTGTAGGTGTTGCGCCCATAGCGGCGCGCGTTCTCGAACAAGTTGGTCAGCACGCGACTCAACTCGGTTTCGTCGGCCATCACGCGGGTGTCGATGGGCAGCTTGGCCGTGATGCGGATGCGTTTGGTGTCTCGGAACTGGCTGATCGCCTTGTCCACCACCGTGGACACGTGCACCGGCACCAACTCGACCTCGCCTGGACGGGCGTAATCCATGAACTTGTCGATGATGGCGTCGAGCTGATCGATGTCGGCGGCGATGTTGCGCTTGGCCTCCTCGTCGTTGACGCTCATCTCGGCCTCTAGACGCAGGCGCGCCAGTGGCGTGCGCAGGTCGTGCGAGATGCCGGCCAACATCACCGCGCGGTCCTCTTCGACCTTGGCGAGTTCGCGCGCCATGCGGTTGAAGCCCTGGTTCACCTCGCGGATTTCGCGGGTGATCATCGACTCGTCCAGCACCGAGTCGAATTCACCCTCGCGGATGCGACTGGCTGCAAACGACAGCTCTTTCAGCGGCTGGTTGATCAGCCGGGCGATCACGGCAGACCCCAGCATGGTGGCCACCAGCGCGATGCTCACCCAAATGAACCAGGTGCGCCCAGTCAGGGGTTCCACCCGGCTGCTGTCGGCCTGCAGCCAGTAGTTGTCGCGCTCAATTTGAAAGCCCACCCACAGGCCGTGCACGCCGTTCACGCTGCTGGCGACCACGGTGGCAGGCCCTAAGCGCGAGCGCAGCTCTTTGCCAATCGCCTCGGTGAAGCGGTTGACCTCGAAGGGCTCGAACCGGTCTGAGGGCTCGTGTGGCTTGAGGGCGATCGACTCTTGGTCAAACAGCGTTTTGATCAGGGTGACCCGGTTGATGCTGTCTGCATACCGCAGCGCCGCCCGCGACAGGTTCACCAAGCTGGCGATCTGTTGTGCGGACTGCACCGAGCGGGGCTCGAACTCCAGGGCCTTGAACGTCTGCACCCAGGCCACGATGCCTGCCGTCAGCAGCAGTCCCAGCAAGATGAAGGTTCGCCAAAACAGGCTGAGCGCAAAACGCTTTCTTGGCATCGATCAGGCCCCGCCGTCCGGCACGAACACGTAACCCACGCCCCAGACCGTCTGGATGTAGCGGGGCTGCGCGGGGTCAGGCTCGATCATCTTGCGCAGGCGAGAGATCTGAACGTCCAGGCTGCGGTCGAAGGGCTCAAACTCGCGGCCGCGCGCCAGTTGGGCCAGCTTGTCGCGGCTCAGGGGTTGACGCGGGTGACGCACCAAGGCCTTGAGCATCGAGAACTCGCCCGTGGTCAAGGCGATGGGCTCGCCTTCTTTGCTCAAGCGGCGCAGGGCCAAGTCGAACTCGAAGGGGCCAAAGTTGACCGTTTGGGCCTCTTTGGCAGGCGCGCCAGGCGCCTCTTGGGCAGGGCGGCGGCGCAGCACCGCGTGGATGCGGGCCAGCAACTCGCGGGGGTTGAAGGGCTTGGGCATGTAGTCATCGGCGCCCACCTCCAGGCCCACGATGCGGTCCACGTCCTCGACCTTGGCCGTCAGCATGATGATCGGCGTGTTGTCGTTGGCGGCGCGCAGGCGGCGGCAAATCGACAAACCGTCCTCGCCTGGCAACATCAAGTCCAGCACGATCAGGTCGACCGTTTCACGGGTCAACAGGCGGTTGAGTGCCTTGGCGTCTTCAGCCAGCAGGACCTCGAATCCCTCCTGGCTCAGGTACCGGCGCAGCAAATCGCGGATGCGTGCGTCGTCGTCAACCACAAGGATGCGGTCCGGACGCTGATTGGGGGTGTTAGAGGTCATGTGCTTCCTCGGCATTTGTAACAAGCGCGGATTGTGCGCAGTTTACGGACGGTAAAAGTGCGCTCCTGACCAGCTGTTACAAATATTGCGGGTCGGGGCGACTTGCGTCAAGCGAACTTGTCCGTGTCAGCGAGCGATCCGGCTGCGGCGTTGAAGGAGAGTGTTCACATTCACACGAGATCCCATATGGCAAAAAAAGCAAGCATCGTCAGCACCTTGGGTCACGCTTTCGGGCGCCGCGCAAGCCGCGCGGGGGCAGGCGGCGGCTTGGCGCTGGCCATGCTCGCATCCACCGGGGTACAAGCCGCAGAGGCTGTGGCCAAGCCGGCCTCGGTCAGTTTCAGCACGGCATATTCAGTTGAGGTCACGCAAGACCTGATGACCGTGACACTGCAGGCCACCAAAGAAGGCGCTCAGGCGAGCGAGGTGCAGGTCGCCTTGAAGCAAGTGCTCGACAGTGCTCTGACCGAGGCCCGTAAATCTGCCGTGCCAGAAGGCATGGAGGTGCGCACGGGTGCGTTTTCCGTGCTGCCGCGTTACAACAACAGCGGCCGCATCAATGGCTGGCAAGGCAGCGCGCAGCTGACGCTGTCTGGCACCGACGTGGCTCGCATCTCGCAGGTATCAGGGCGCTTGACGCAGCTCAACGTGGTCAATGTGGCTTACGGGCTGTCAAAGGCCTTGCGCGAGCAGCATGAGTCCAGCTTGACCAGTCAGGCGATTGCGCGCTTTCGGGCACGAGCCACCCAAATCGCCACCGACTTCGGGCAAAAGGGCTACACCTTGGGCGACATCTCGGTCTCGTCCACAGACCCTGGTTTCGAGCCCCGGCCCTACCTGATGGCCATGCGCGCCAAGGCGGCCGAGGTGGCCGATGCGGCCTTGCCTGTTGAGCCTGGCAAAGGCGTGCTGTCGGTGACCGTCAGCGGTCAGGTCTTGCTTCAGCCCTGATCGGGCAGCTCG
>JAVLFO010000411.1:0-2258 GCA_046052805.1 Aquabacterium sp.
AAACAGGCGCGATTCCGGAGGGCGCCCCCGCGTGAAGAAGATCACGCGTACAGATCAAGCCCACCCAACCGACCTGGACGCGGCACGCTGACTTGGCGCACGCTCAGATCCTCGGGAACGTCATCTAAGCCGGCTTGGCTGCCCCGCCCGCTGTGGGTCGGCATGCTTTGGCGGGCCTGTTCAGACTGCGCAAACTGCTGCTGAGCGGTCTGCGACGACACATCGCCGCCGGTCATCTTCAAGCCGATGTCACCCAAGGCATCAGACAGCGTGGACATGCTGGCCTCGATGGCTTGGCGCGTCTCGTGCGCGGCGGCTGCGAAGTCGACCTGGGCCGATTGCCCGTCCAGCGAAATCTTGATGTTGATGGGGCCCATCTCGGCCGGGTTGAGGTGCAACTCAGCCGTCATCGGGCCATCGGTGCGCGCGGTGTTGACCCACATGCTGACCTGATCAGACAAAGCTTGCGAGAAGTCCGGGCTGTTGAGCGGCGTGCTCAAAGCGGCACTCTCGTGGCGCTGGGCTTGCGCGGCCTCGCCAAGGGTTTGCTTGAAGCTGGGTGCCACGCCCAAGGCGCCACCCAATGCCGCCAGGGGATCGGACTCGGCCTTGGCCTCGCCCTTGGCACCCACGGGCGACAACAGGGCATCGGCTTGCACGGCCGTGGCGGCTTTGCCGCTTGCGCCACCCCAGGCACGGCTGTCGAGCGCCAGGGTGCTGGCCTTGCCGTCGGACTTGACGCCGGCTTTGGATGTGGCTCCTGCCGCGTCGCCTGCGACCGCACTGCCTGCTGTTTGTGAGGCTTCGTCGCCCTCGCTTGCCACCGCCGTTTCGTTCTGGCCTTGGGCCAAATGGCCTTGGCTCAAGGAAGCCAGCCAAGCCATCATCCCGGCCGAGTCCCCAGCCTGGATGGTGGGCGGTGGCGTGAGTTCGCGCACCACGGCAGCGCCCTCGCCCATCGCCGTTTGAAAGCTCACCTCGTCGCTGCCGTCTTTGCCTTCGCTTGCCGAGGCGCTGTCTGTGGACTCGGTGGCATCAGACGACTTGGCTGTATCCACTTTGGCCTTGGCGCCAGGTTTGGCCGCGTTCGCCTCGCTCTTGGCTGGGGCTTTGGCCTTGTCAGCGGCGTGAGCCTGTGGTGCGCTCTGAGCCGTTGTGCCGGGCTTGCTGGGCGCCGCCGCCTGGGGCTTGGCCTGCTGGATGGCACTTTGATGGCGCGCACGCAGCATGGCTTGCTCTGCCGCCGCGCCTTGGCCCGTGCTGGCCGGACGACCGGCTTGTGGTGCCTGCTGAGCGCTGGGGGTGGCTGCAGCCTTCTGCTCAGGCAGGATGGCGTGCTTTTCGAGCCAACGAGAAAACGCAGCCTGGTCATTGCCATTGCCTGGGTTTGCTTGCGTGTTCAAGCGCGCCATCAGGTCGGTGACGGTGGGGGCGTTGGCGTTCGTGCTGGACGAATTGATGGGTGTCGACATGGTGCTTTTTTCCTTGCGATGGCGGGCGCTGGGCGCTGCGCGTCAAAGAGAACCCGAGGCCAGCGGGCTGCCGCCAACGCCCATCAGTTGGGCCATGCGGACCGAACGGGCGGCCATCTCGTCGGTGGCCTTTTGTTCTTGCCGGTTGTGCCGCTGTTGCGCCTCCGATATGCGCTTGTCAATCAGCTTGGCCACGGCGGCCACCTTGCGCTCGCAGGCCATGAGCTCCTCTCGACCGCGCTCGGCGTGGTGCTCAGCCTGCTCGACACGGCGCTCTTGTTCGCTGACGGCTTCGGCAAGGCGATTCATGAAGTCTTGGTAGCAGCGGATGATTTCCATGCCTCCCGACTGTTTGAACTGCGTCTGCCAGCGGTTTTGGTATTCCTTGCGCCAGTCGTGTAAAGACTGGGCTTGTTGACGTGCAGCCTCGTGGGCGCGACGCCGGCTTTCCAGTTCAGACACGGCTTCATCGCGTGCCTTTTCTGCTGCTTCCAACACCATCAGCAGGGCCTGGTTGGCGCTCATGTCGACTCACTCCTGCCCACAATGGGCCTTACACAAGGGACGCTCAAGGTCGGTCACGACACGATGTCGTGGAGCTGCTGGACGCTGTCGCCCATGTAAGCGGGCTCGTGCATGCCTTGCTGCAGCAGGTCGACCATGGCCGGATGCGCACGCACCGCCAGATCAAGGTCATGGTCATGGCCGGGTGAATAAGCACCCAGCTGGATCAGGTCTTTGGCCTTGCTGTACTTCGACCACAGTTGGCGGAAGCGTCGCGCATCG
>JAVLFO010000412.1:0-8335 GCA_046052805.1 Aquabacterium sp.
GTCGTCGGCAGCGTCAGATGTGTATAAGAGACAGGTTGCGCACACCTTGATGTCCAGCGCCACCCCACACGAGCCTTTGCACATGACCATGCCCACCACCCTCAGCACACCCGAGTCGGCCACCCGAGCCATCGTTCGGGGTGACCTGCTCGACTTCATCGCCGACCCTGGGTTTGCCACCCCGCAGGAAGCCCCGGGCGTGCGTTGGCGCCCCGACCATGTCGTGCTGATCGAGGGCGGGCGCATCGCGGCCGTACAGGCCTTTGACAAGCAACTGCCCGAGGGCTGGGCCGATGTGGCGGTGCAAGACCACCGGGGTCAGCTGTTGTTGCCAGGTTTCATCGACACCCATGTGCACTGCCCGCAGCTGGATGTGATCGCCAGCTTTGGCACCGAGCTGCTGGACTGGCTCAACACCTACACCTTCCCGGCCGAGCGCCGTTACGCAGACCCGGCCGTGTCGCATGCAGGGGCGCAGCGCTTCGTCAAGGCTTTGTGGGCACATGGCACGACCAGCGCGGTGGTGTTCCCCACGGTGCACAAGGTCAGCGCACAAGCCTTGTTTGAGGCAGCCCATGCCGCCAACATGCGCATGGTCACCGGCAAGGTGCTCATGAACCGCCATGCGCCCGATGGCCTGCGTGACGATGTGGAGCAAGCCGAGCGCGATTGCCTTGACCTGATCCAGCAATGGCATGGCACGGGACGCCAGGCCTTTGCGGTCACGGTGCGCTTTGCGCCCACCAGCACGCCCGAGCAATTGGCCATGGCCGGCCGGCTGTGCCAAGCCCATGCCGGTGTGTTCATGCAGACCCACGTGGCCGAGAACCGCGACGAAGTGCGCTGGGTAGCCGAGCTGTTCCCCGATGCCCGTAGCTATCTGGACGTGTATGACCGCGATGGCTTGATCGGCCCCCGTGCCGTGTTGGCCCATGGCATTTGGCTGGATGCCAACGACCGCGCGGCCCTGCGAGAACACGGCGCCCAGATCGCGCACAGCCCGTCGTCGAACCTGTTTTTGGGCAGCGGCTTGTTCGATTGGGCGCAAGCCCAGCGCGAAGGCGTGAACGTGAGCCTGGCCAGCGATGTGGGCGGGGGCACCAGCTTGTCGATGCTGCGCAACATGCTCGACGCCTACAAGATCCAGGCGCTGCAAGGCACGCGCCTCACAGCCTGGAAGGCCCTTTACACCGCGACCCTGGGCGCCGCACAGTCGTTGGGGCTGGCCGATGAAATAGGACAGATCGAGCCTGGCCGCATGGCCGACCTCACCGCCTGGCACTGGAGCCATGGCGATGTGGCCACCCACCGCGATGCCCTGGCACGGGCTTCGCATGCAAGCAAGTCAGCCCAGGAGGCTTTGCACGAACGCCTCTTCGTGTGGATGACACTGGGCGACGAGCGCAACCTCGACACCACCTGGGTGGCAGGCCGCTCGGTGTTTCAATCAACACCGGCTGTGTGATCAAGCCGATTTGCCCGTCTAACCTTTTTTGCCCCAAGCACCTGCCAGCATGACCCACCGACTTGAGCTCAGAGGCATCACCAAGCAGTACCCCAGCGTGCGTGCCAACGACGCGGTCAGCCTCACTGTGTTGCCCGGCGAGATCCACGCCGTGCTGGGCGAGAACGGCGCCGGCAAGTCCACGCTGATGAAGATCATCTTTGGCGCGGTCAAGCCCGATGCCGGCGAGATGCACTTCAACGGTCAGCGCGTCAGCATCGCCTCACCGCAGGAGGCTCGTGCGCTGGGCATCAGCATGGTCTTCCAGCACTTCTCGCTGTTTGACACCCTCACGGCGGCCGAGAACGTGTGGCTCGGCCTGGACAAGTCATTGAGCTTGCAGTCTGTGACCGAGCGCATCCTGGAGGTCTCGGGCGAATACGGCCTGGAGGTCGACCCTCACCGGCCCGTGCATGCCCTGAGCGTGGGCGAGCGCCAGCGCGTTGAGATCGTGCGCGCCTTGCTCACCAAGCCGCAGCTCTTGATCTTGGACGAGCCCACTTCGGTGCTCACGCCGCAGGCCGTTGAGAAGCTCTTTGTGACCCTGCGCCAGTTGGCCGACAAGGGTTGCGCCATCCTCTACATCAGCCACAAGCTCGACGAGATCCGGGCCTTGTGTCACCGCTGCACCGTGCTGCGTGGCGGCAAGGTCACGGGCGAGGTCGACCCGAGGCACGAGAGCAACGCCAGCCTGTCGCGCCTGATGATCGGTGCCGACACGCCCGAGTTGCACCGCAGCGCGCCTTTGCTGGGCGACGTGGCCTTGTCGGTGCGTGGCTTGAGCGTGCCCAAGCAAGACCCGTTCGGCGTGAGTTTGCAAGACATCGCCTTGAGCTTGCGGTCCGGCGAAATCCTGGGCATTGCGGGCGTGTCGGGCAACGGGCAGCAGGCCTTGATGGCCGTGCTCAGTGGCGAAGACCCACGCGCGGCGCCTGGCAGCGTCCACCTGTTTGGTCACGACGTGGGCCGTGAGACCCCGCGCGAGCGCCGCACCCGCGGCCTGCACAGCGTGCCCGAAGAGCGCTTGGGCCGGGGTGCCGTGCCCACCATGTCGCTGGCCCAAAACACCTTGCTGACGCGATCTGACGGCATCGGGCCGGGGGGCTGGTTGCGCATGGACGCCATCGAAGGCATGGCCGCCAGTTTGATCGAGCGCTTCAAGGTCAAGGCCGGTGGGCCGCACGCGCTGGCCAAGAGCCTGTCGGGCGGCAACTTGCAGAAGTTCATCATGGGCCGTGAGATCTCGGCGGCGCCCAAGGTGCTGCTGGTGTCACAGCCCACCTGGGGCGTTGATGTGGGGGCTGCGGCGCAAATCCGTGGCGAGTTGTTGAAGCTGCGCGACGCCGGCTGTGCCGTGCTCGTGGTCAGCGAGGAGCTAGACGAGTTGTTTGAAATCAGTGACCGCCTCATGGTGATGGCGCAAGGCCGCCTGTCGCCCAGCATCCCGGTGGCCCAGGCCACCACGGCCTTGATCGGCGAGTGGATGAGTGGCCTGTGGCCTCAGCACACAGAGGAGGGCGAGCATGTTCAAGCTTGAGCCCCGCCCTGCGCCATCGAAGCTGCTGTCGGTGGCCTCTCCGTTGATCGCCCTGCTCATCACCGTGGTGGTGGGCGTGGCCTTGTTCGCCTCTTTGGGCAAAGACCCAGTGGCGGGTTTGCGGGTGTTTTTCGTCGAGCCGCTGCGGGGTGCCTACGCCCTGTCTGAGTTGAGCATCAAGGCCACGCCCTTGGTGCTGATCGCCTTGGGGCTGGCCGTGTGTTTCAGGGCCAACCTGTGGAACATCGGCGCCGAGGGGCAGTTCATCATGGGTGCGGTGTTTGCAGGTGGTGTGGCCATGCGCGCCACCCCTGAAAGCAGCGCCTGGATCGTCGTGCCCATCTTGTTGGCAGGCATGCTGGGCGGTGCTTTGTGGGCGGCCATCGTGGCCTTTCTGCGCGACCGCTTCCATGCCAGTGAGATCCTGGTCAGCCTGATGCTGGTTTATGTGGCCGAGATGTTCCTCAGCTATTTGGTCTACGGCCCTTGGAAGGACCCGGCCGGCTACAACTTCCCGCAGACCATCACCTTCTTGGACATGACGCGCATGCCCAAGCTCTTTCAGGGCTTTCGCATCAACGCCGGCGTGTTTGTGGCACTGGCAGCCGTGATCGGGTTTGGGGTGTTCTTGTTCCGCACCTTCTCGGGCTTTCAGATGCAGGTGGGCGGCACCGCCCCCATGGCCGCGCGCTACGCCGGGTTTTCGTCTCGCAAGGCCTTGTGGACCGCGCTGCTGCTGTCGGGCGGCATGGCCGGTTTGGCCGGCGGCATCGACGCCATTGGGCCGCAGGGGCAACTCACGCCCTACGTGCCCTTGGGCTATGGCTTTGCGGCCATCATCGTGGCCTTTGTCGGGCGGCTCAACCCCGTGGCCATCGTGTTCTCGGCCATTTTGATGAGCATGTTCTACATCGGCGGTGAGCTGGCGCAATCGCGCTTGGGTCTGCCCAAGGCACTCACAGGCGTCTTCCAGGGTTTGTTGCTGTTCGCGCTGCTGGCCTGCGACACCTTTGTTCACCAGCGTCTGCGCTGGGTTTCCGCAGCCAAGGGGCAAGCATGAACCTCGATTCTCTGGCCCTGTTGATCGCGGCCACCCTCAATGCGGGCACCGTGGTGGCCATTGCGGCCCTGGGGCTGCTCATCAGCGAGCGCTCAGGCGTGCTCAACCTTGGTGCCGAGGGGATGATGTTGGTGGCGGCCATCGCAGGCTATGCCACCTGCGTCAGCACCGGCAACAACTGGTTGGCCTTTGCGGCTGGTGCCGCGGCTGGCGGTGCGCTGGCCGCGATGTTCGGCGTGCTGGTGATTTGGCTCAACACCAACCAGTACGCCACGGGTCTGGCCTTGAGCCTGTTTGGTACAGGCTTGAGCGCCTTCGTGGGCATCCCTTACACGCAGCAGCGATTGGCCGAGCGCCCTCACTACGACATCCCTTTCTTGTCTGACCTGCCTTTTGTGGGCCAGGCCTTTTTCAAGCAGCACCCCATGGTCTACCTGACGGTGGCTTTGGCCATCGCTTTGACCTGGATGTTGATGCGCACACGCGCTGGTCTGGTGCTGCGTGCCGTGGGCGAGTCACCGGAATCGGCCCATGCCTTGGGCTACCCGGTGCGCCGCATCCGCCTCTTGGCGGTGGTGCTGGGCGGCGCCTTGTGCGGCATCGCGGGCGCGTACGTGTCGACCGTGTACACGCCGCTGTGGGTCGAGGGCATGGTGGCCGGCAAAGGCTGGATCGCGCTGGCCTTGACCACCTTTGCCACGTGGCGGCCGGGGCGCGTCTTGCTGGGAGCGTATTTGTTTGGCGGCGTCACCATGCTGCAGTTTCAACTGCAGGGGCAGGGCGTGCAGATTCCAAGTCAGTTCCTGACCATGTTGCCCTACCTGGCCACCATCGTGGTGCTGGTGTTGATCTCGCGCAATCCGATGTGGATACGCATCAACATGCCCGCGTCGTTGGGCAAGCCCTTCCATCCTGGCGCTTGAGCCGGCATGATCGTTGCTGTGTTGCATTTGTCGCGTTCGGCTTTTGGCCGGGCCTGTTGAGTTTGAGCAGTTTTCAACCCTGGAGATGACATGACCTCACCTTTGTCCAAGCGTGCATTGCTGAAAATCAGTGCCTTGGCCGCCATCGCTGCCACCGCCGCCCTGGCCGGTTGTGGCAAGAAGGACGCAGCAGCGCCTGAAGCCGCCTCGGCCGCATCAGAACCGGCCTCCGCCGCCGCTGCGCCGGCTGGTCCCTTGAAGATCGCCTTTGCCTACGTGGGCCCCGTCGGCGACGCCGGCTGGACCTTCGCGCACGACAAGGGCCGCCTGGCCGTTGAAAAAGAGTTCGGTGACAAGGTCAAGACCGTCTTCGTTGAGAAGGTGCCTGAAGGCCCAGAGGCCGAACGCGTGATCCGCGACCTCGTTGGCCAGGGCAACACCTTGGTCTTTGGCACCACCTTCGGCTACATGGAGCCCATGCTCAAGGTCGCTGCCGACAACCCCACCGTCAAATTCGAGCACGCCACGGGCTACAAAACCGCGCCCAACATGCGCACCTACGATTCGCGCACCTATGAAGGTGCCTACATCGCTGGTGTCATTGCAGGCAGTGTGAGCAAGTCGGGCACCGTGGGCGTGGTGGGCTCGATCCCCATCCCTGAAGTGATCCGCAACATCAACGCCTTCACCTTGGGGGCGCAAACGATCAACCCCAAGATCAAGACCAAGGTGGTTTGGGTCAACAGCTGGTTCGATCCCCCGAAGGAAACCGAAGGCGCACAAAGCCTGTTGAACCAAGGCGCTGACGTTCTGTTCCAGAACACCGACTCGCCTGCTGTGCTGCAAACCGCTGAGAAGGCCGGCAAGCACGCCTTCGGTTGGGACTCTGACATGAGCGCCATCGCACCCAAGGCCCACCTGGCCTCGGCCATCATCAACTGGGCCCCGTACTACATCAAGGCCACCAAGGATGCGCTCGAAGGCACCTGGGCCACCGGCGGTGTGTGGTGGGGTGTCAAGGAAGGCGCCATCGACGTGGTGTCCATCTCTGATGCCGTGTCTGCCGAAACCAAAGCCAAGGTCGACGCCATCAAGGCGGGCCTGAAGGACGGCAGCTTCTCGGTCTTCAAGGGCCCCATCGTGGGTCAGGATGGCAAGGAAGTGCTGGCCAAAGACGTGGTCGCCGACGACAAGTTCTTGGGCGGCATCAACTTCTACGTCAAGGGCGTGGATGGCCAAGTGCCCTCTGGCAAGTGATCTCTCTCAAGCGTGTGTCTTGGTTGCCCTCGGTGACCGTGGCACATTGAGCCCTTGCCTGGGCGCTTGACCCCCAAAGACCGTCGGCCTGTGTCGACGGTCTTTTGCGTTTCTTTGAGTTTTCCGTTTGAACCCCGCGTGCACGCTGCTGTTTGTCTCGGCCATGCACGCCACCACCTGGCTTGACCATGAGCACCTCGATCGATTTCAGCCGCATCCCCAAAGCCCGCTTGCCGGAGTTGTTGCAGCTCATGCCCAAGGCCGAATTGCACATGCACATCGAAGGCTCGCTCGAGCCTGAGCTGATCTTCGCGCTGGCCCAACGCAATGGCATCACCCTGAGCTACCCCAGTGTTGAAGCGCTGCGTGCGGCCTACGCCTTCACCGATCTACAGAGCTTTTTGGACATCTACTACGCCGGTGCGTCGGTGCTGTTGCATGAGCAAGACTTCCATGACATGGCCTGGGCCTACCTGCTCAAGGCCAAGGCCGACCACATCGTCCACACCGAGCTGTTTTTCGACCCCCAAACCCACACCGAGCGTGGCGTGCCTTTTGAGGTTGTCATCAAAGGCTTGACCAGTGCTTGTGAGCGCGCGCAACGCGAGCTGGGCGTCAGCGCCAAGCTGATCATGTGCTTCTTGCGTCACCTGTCTGAAGACGATGCCCTGGCGACCTTGGACCAAGCGCTGCCTTACCGCGAGCTGTTCATCGGCGTGGGCTTGGATTCGAGCGAGCGCGGCCACCCGCCCGAAAAGTTTGCCCGCGTGTTTGCGCGTTGCCGTGAACTGGGCTTGCACCTGGTGGCACATGCCGGCGAAGAGGGGCCACCCGAGTACATCGTCAACGCCCTGGACGTGTTGCATGTCGAGCGTATCGACCATGGCGTGCGCTGTGTCGAGTCGCCCGCCTTGGTCGAGCGCCTCGCCAAGCAGGGGACGGCCTTGACCGTATGCCCCTTGTCGAACATCAAGCTGTGCGTGTTCAAGACCATGGCCGACCACAACCTCAAGACCTTGCTGCAGCACGGCCTGAAGGTCACCGTCAACTCAGACGACCCAGCCTACTTTGGCGGCTACTTGAACCAGAACTTCCTGGCCACGTTTGCCGGTTTGGATCTGGACGCCCAAGACGCCTATACCCTGGCCCGAAACAGCCTGGAGGCCAGCTTCGTGTCTGAGCAAGACAAGGCCAAGTGGGTGGCCCAGCTGGATCAGGTGTTCGTCTCTTACGCTGCCTGATCCAAGGCGGTCTTCAAGGTTTGGGCACCTTGCCCAAAAGCGTATGCGTCCATGGCCAGATGGCCGTGGGTGACGCCGGCGTGCACACGCACGCTAGCTGATGGCATATCCGCGTTGGCATCGCAGCCTGCACCAGCGGCAAAGTAAAACGGCAGCCAGTGCTCGTCGGTTGGGTGCATGTCCAGCGCATGGGGCGCTTGGCTGCGGTAGGCCTTCAAGGCCGCCCAGTCCTTGGCCTGGGTGCGCTCAAATACCCATTGTCGAAAAGCCGCGCAGTCGGCCATCTCGGGCGCATCGACTGGCTGCGGCTGGCTGAAAAAGCGCCGCAGGTTGTGCGTCAAGCTGCCCGATCCGATCACCAGCACCCCTTGCTGGCGCAGCGTCGACAAGGTCTGACCCAGTCGCATCACATACTCGGGCGTTGCTTTGGAGGCCAGCGACACCGGCACCACCGGCACATCGGCCTGCGGGTAGAGGTGCACCAGCGTGGTCCAGATGCCATGGTCCAGCCCCGCATGCGTCACCACTTGGGTTTGCGGATCGGCTTGCTGCAGTGCATGGGCCACATCCACGGCCAAGGTTTCAGACCCGGGGGCGTCATAGCGAACGTCGAACAGGGCTTGCGGGAAGCCGCCAAAGTCGTGCACCGTGCTGTGCTGTTTGGCCGACAAGACCAGGGTGCTGCGGGCGCCTGTGTGCGCCGACATGACCACGATGGCGCTCGGCCTGCCAAACAAACCGTCGATGGCCCGGCCCATGGCCTGCATGGCCATGCCGGCCTGCCCGGGCTCGATGGCGATCATGGGCGAGCCA
>JAVLFO010000413.1:0-3422 GCA_046052805.1 Aquabacterium sp.
GTTGGACAGATGCACTTCGATGAAGGGCAGGGCGACGCCCGCCAGTGCATCACGCAGGGCCACACTGGTGTGCGTGAAGGCCCCGGGGTTGATGACGATGAAGGTGGTGCCGTCCAGGCGTGCGGCATGCACGCGGTCGATGAGCACCCCTTCGTGGTTGCTTTGGAACGCGCTCAAGGTGGCGCCACGCTGAGCGGCGTGTTCAACCAGCCCGGCGTTGATCTGGTCTAGGGTGATGGCACCGTAGACCTGGGGTTCACGGGTGCCCAACAGGTTCAGGTTGGGGCCGTGCAGAACGAGGATTTGCATGTGTCTGGGGTCGGCCATCGAACAAGCGGTTCAAACCGCTGTTTGAAAGTCGACCCAGAAAATGAAAGTAGGCGGATTTTAGTGGCAAATGGATACAAATCCACCATGCCAAGTAAAACCGTCAGGTCAAGGGGTGCGGTGCATCACGGTGCTGCTTTGCCCGCAGCCTGCGCCCAGGCCGTCAGTTCGTCATGGGTGGTTGCACCCATTTTTCGGTGGATGACGTGCCCTTGCGCGTCGATCATCACTGAAAACGGCAGTCCGCCGGCTTCGTTGCCCAGGGCTTGGGCCAACTCGGTGCCGCCAAAACCGGCCAGACCGATGCCGAATGCTACCTGCACTTTGGCCAAAAATTCTTTCACGGGCGTCGGGCCATCGATGGCCAGCCCCAAGACCTGCCAACCTTTAGGGGCAAATTCCGCATGGAAGCGGTTGAGCTCGGGCATTTCTTTGACGCAAGGCGGGCACCACGTCGCCCAGAAATTGATCAGCAAGGGCTTGCCGTTGAAACTGGACAAGGCCACGGTGCCGCCCGAGGGGGTGTCAAAGGTCTGGGTCCAGAAGTTGGCGGGGAGGCCATCGGCTCCGACGCTGGACGCGGCTGCGGGGGCGTTGGCGGCAGCCTGGTCTGGCGAAGCGGGTGCCGAGCTGGCCGCGCGGTGGGTGGCCCACCAGGCGCCTGCGCCGGCGGCACCGATGCCCAGCAGGGCCAGCAGCGATCGGCGGCTGGCCTGGCCGGTTTGGGCGCGGCGGCCAGTGGCGGGTGCGCTTTGGGGAGCGTCGTCGTCTTGCGAATGTGTGTGGTGTGGCATGTGTGGTTTTACGGTCAGGCTGCCGTCTCGGATGCGAGCAAGCGTTGCAAGGCGGCGAGGTCGCCACGGTCGGTGCGACCGGATGCGTCGGGTTTGAGGGCGCCGCGCAGGTCGTCGGCGTCCAAGATGGTCAGGTGCAGGCCGACGTGTTCTTGCAGCGCAGGGCAGTCGATGCTCATGCTGAGGCGGTCGACCATCTGGCCGCGCGGGCCGTTGGTGCTGCCCACGTCGTAGTCGATGCCTTTGTTGAGCAGCAGGATTTCGGCGGACTTGCTGTCGTCGCAGTAGAGCTGCAGGTGGATGTCGTTCAGGCGGGTGGCCGTGCCGCGCCAAACCGCACCGCACAGGTGGGGGCGGAACTCGGCCAGGCGGTCCATCCAGATGGCGGCCAACTCGCGCAGGGCTTGCAGCTCGGCCGGCTGGGTGTCGCCGTGAAAGATCTCGATGTACTCGAACACAGCGGCTTCCACCGCGTCGTTGCTGGGCAGCTCGGCGCGGCCTGTCACGCCCAGCTGTTTGGCGGCGCGGCGTTTGGCGGCGCCGTAGTCTTGGCCTTCTTCGACCACGATGCGGGCGGCGGTGGCGGCGATTTCTTCGCTGATCTCGTTCATGGCGCGCTGGTGCTGTGGGGGGCCATCAGGCCGCTTGGACGGACACCGGCACGGCGCTGAACGCGGCGTTGGCGCTGATGCGGTCGGTCAGGCGATCGTCGGTCAGGTCGTTGATGCTGGCGCCGGCGTGGGCCTGGGCCACGTGCATGGCGGTGCCGGGGCGGTTGTGGCCCCAGCCGTGCGGCAGGCTGACCACGCCCGCGCGGATGTCTGCGGTGACGTGCACGGGCACCTCGATCTGGCCCACGCGCGAGCTCACGCGCACGCTGGCGCCGTCTTGCAGTTGGCGCGCCTGGGCGTCGTCGGGGTGCATCCACAGGGTGCAGCGCACCTTGCCTGACACCAAGCGCTCGCTGTTGTGCATCCAGGAGTTGTTGCTGCGCACGTCGCGGCGGCCAATGAGCTTGAGCGCTGGCAGGCCCGAGCCGGTGTCTGCTGTGTCAAGGACAGGCGCGGCAAACAGGCGCGTGAGGTTGGGCATCTCTTGGGCAATGACCGGGGGTAGCAGTTTGACGCGGCGTTTGCGCTGCGTCAGCGTGCGCGCCAGCGAAGGCTTGAGCGGCCCGAGGTCAACGCCTTGCGGTTGGGCGCGCAGCTGCTTGAGGCTCAGGCCCTGCTTGGCGCGGCTCAAGCCAATGGCCAGCAGGCGGTGCGGCGGCAGCTTGGCCAGCAGGCCACGGGTCAGCATGCCTTGCAGGCGCTGGCGCACGGTGGCGCGCTCCAGGGCAAAGGCGCTGCGGGCGTAGCGCTTGGCGAGCTCGGTGTAAATCTGCCAGTCGTGCATGGTGCCTTCGGGCTTGGGCACCACGGCCTCGCTGTAGCGGGCGATGTTGCGCACAGCCAAGTGCAAGAAGACCAGGTCGTAGTGGTCGTGCTCGACCGCGCAGGTGGGCGGCAGGATGAGGTGCGCGTGGCGCGTGGTCTCGTTCAAATAGAAGTCGATCGAGACCATGAAGTCCAGGCCGGCCAGCGCTTCGTCGAGCTGCCGGCCGTTGGGTGTCGACAGCACCGGGTTGCCGCATGACGTGATCAGGGCGCGGATCTGGCCCTTGCCGGGCGTGCGCATTTCTTCTGCCATGACGGACACGGGCAGCTCGCCACCGAACTCGGGCGCGCCTCGCACGCGGCTGCGCCAGATGTCGAAGTGACCCGGGCTCATCAGCTTGGTGGTGATGAGGTTGATGGCGGGGCTGGTGAGCAGCGAGCCGCCCTCGCGGTCGATGTTGCCAGTCAGCAGGTTGATGACCTGGATGGCCCATTGGCAGACCACGCCATGCGCTTGCGTGGACACGCCCATGCGGCCGTAGACCACGCCGCCATCGGCCTGGGCCAGCTCACGGGTGATGCGGCGGGTGGTGGCCGCATCGATGCCGGTGTGCGGGGCGGTGACCTCAGGGCTGAACGGCGCCACGGCCGCACGCACCGCGTCGACCTGGTCCAACAAGTCACCCATGGGGCTGGTTTTGAGCAGGTTCTCGTCGAACAGGGTGTGGACGATGGACAGCAGCCAGGCGGCATCGGTGCCGGGGTCGATGAACAGGTGCTCGTCGGCGATGGCGGCGGTTTCGGTGCGGCGCGGGTCTACCACCACCAGCTTGCCACCGCGCTCGCGCAAGGCCTTGAAGCGGCCGCGCACATCGGGCGCCGTCATCAGGCTGCCGTTCGATGCCATGGGGTTGCCGCCCAGGAT
>JAVLFO010000414.1:0-1661 GCA_046052805.1 Aquabacterium sp.
TCTACACCCTAGAGTTCGTCGGCAGCGTCAGATGTGTATAAGAGACAGATTGCGTGGTTCCAGCAGCTGCCCGACCAATGGCGCCTGAGCGTGAGCTACCAGATGCTGGGCAACATGACTTGGCGCGACAAGAACAACCTGATGCCTGCAGCGCACCGCACCGACGTTCGGATCGCGCGTGCCCTGCGGATTGGGGACACCAAAGCCGAAATCGCCTTCGTGATGCAGTCGGCCGAAGGTGATCAGCCGTTTTTCCTGCCGTCCAAGGGATTCGAATCGCCCCGCCGCAGCTTCGTCAACCTGACCCTGGAGTTCTGAACTGCTCGCACAGCGCCGCTCATTGACCCTCGCCTTGGCCTTGGCTGGCCTGGGTGGGCGTGCGCTTGCGCTCGCGGGCAACGAGCCGGTGTGGGTCTTGCTGTCTGACACCTCGGCCACCTACACCGATGCGGCCAGTGCCTTGCAAGCCGACTGGCGCCAAGCCACACGGGGCAAAGAGCTGGTGATCCTGGGCACGCGTGAGCTGCCGTCCGGCCCACCACCGGCCGCGCTGGTGACCTTGGGCAGCGCGGCATTGCGCATCGCCATGGAGCGCACCGAGGCCAATGCCGAATGGTCACACACCCCGCTGTTGGCCGCCCTGTTGCCGCGTGAAGGCTTCAACAACCTCTACAAACACCCGCCAGCCTGGGTGTCGGCCGCCTACCTCGACCAGCCCGTTGAGCGCTACCTCGAACTCATTCGCCGCGCCCTGCCCCGGGTGACCAAGGTGGGGGTCTTGCTCAGCGCCGAAGCGCAGGCCACGCGCGCGGTGCTGGTCAAGGCCGCTTCTGAACGAGGGCTGCAGCTGGTGGTGGGTACCGTGACCCGACCCGACGCGATGTACGGCAGCCTGCGGGCGGTGTTGGCCGAGTCTGAGGTGCTCTTGCTCTTGCCCGACAGCGCCGTGGCCGATGCCGCTGCCTTGCAAAACATCCTGATCACGGCCTACCGCCAACGCATCCCGGTGGCGACCTACTCACCTGCCCTGGTCAAAGCCGGCGCCACCCTCGGGCTGTACGCCAGCCCTGCACAGGTGGGCCGACAAGTGGCCGCCATGCTCAAAGCGCCCCTGACGGCCCAGAACTGGCCGGCACCTCGTTGGGCAGACGGCTTCACGGTGGCCATCAACGACCAGGTCTCCAGGTCGCTGGGACTGGACCTGCCGGAAACCTCTGATTTGACCGATGCCCTTCGCCGGCTGGAAGCGTCCAAATGACGATCCGGCTCGGCGGGATCCGCATGCGACTGTGGCTGGCCACCGCCTTGCCCGCCATGCTGGTGATCGCGCTGCTGGCCATCGGCGTGGCCACCCAATATGGAGAACGCCTGACCGATGCGCTCAAGAACCGTGGGGTCGCATCGGCCCGACAGTTGGGCAGCGCGGCCGAGTTCATGCTGTTTGCCGACGACCATGAGGGGCTGAGCCGTCTGGCCGACTCGGCCCTGCGGAGTGACCACGACCTGCTCGGTGTGGCCATCTACAGCGCGCAAGGACAGGTCAAAGCCACGGCCGGCCAAATCAAGGGCACATTGCCGAGCCTGGACCGCGCCGCTCGTGTGCGCTTGGGTGAGCACCTGCTGGTGATTCAGCCCCTGCACCCCAGCGCGCCGCCTGTGGA
>JAVLFO010000415.1:0-3212 GCA_046052805.1 Aquabacterium sp.
CCTGGCGTCAAGGCGGCATGCCACCTGGCATGGCACTGACCTGGTGGCTGCATCAATTGAGCAGCCCCGCCACACGACACGCCTTGCTGGACCTGCACGAGGGGCTGTTGCTGTGAGCGGTGCGCGCTACGTCGGGCGCTTCGCCCCTTCGCCAACGGGCCCGCTGCATGCAGGCTCGCTGGTCGCGGCCCTGGCGAGCTGGCTGGACGCCCGCGCGCACGGCGGCCAATGGCTGGTGCGCATCGAAGACGTGGACCTGCCCCGCTGCATGGCGGGTGCCGACAAGACCATCTTGCAGCAGCTCGCCACCTGCGGCTTGGTGCCCGATGCGCCCCCCATCTGGCAAAGCCAACGCGATGCGCTGTACCAAACCGCGCTGGACCACCTGGTCAGCACAGGCCACGCCTACCCGTGTGGCTGCACCCGCAGCGACGTCGCGCAAGCCAATGCGGCGCTGGGCCGCGTCAAACCAAGGCACGGTGACCTGGTCTACCCGGGCACCTGCCGACCTGCGCGGGGCGGCTTGCACGGCAAAGCGGCACGCGCCTGGCGTGCCCAAGTGCCCGATGCGCCGCACGACCTCGTGTGCTGGCAAGACCGCAATCTGGGCCCGCAAACGCAGCGCCTGGCCGAAGCCGTCGGCGACTTCGTGGTCAAGCGCGCGGACGGCCTGTGGGCCTACCAATTGGCCGTGGTGGTGGACGACGCCGCACAAGGCATCACCCACATCGTGCGGGGCCAAGACCTGACCGACAACACGCCACGGCAAATCGCGCTGCAAGGCTGGCTGGGCTTGCCCACGCCGCACTACCTGCACACGCCCCTGGTGCTGGGCGAGAACGGCGAGAAGCTGTCGAAACAAAACGGGGCGCAAGCCTTGGACTTGAGCGATCCCTTGCAGGCCTTGCGCGAAGCCGGTCAGGCGCTTGGCCTGCCGCTCATGCCGAAGCAAGCCAGCACCGTGCCCGATTGGCTGACCCAAGCCACCGCAGCCTGGGCCGACATCACGCCGGCTTGACCAGCGCCAGCCAGGCGTCCACACCCGCGCGTGCCACCTGTGCATCCTCAGGTGCTTTGACACCGCTGACACCCACGGCACCGACGCAGTGCCCATCCACCACGATGGCCACGCCACCTTCGAGCATGCCGTCCAGGTGCGGCGCCGACAAAAAGGCCGTACGTCCGCCATTGACCATGTCTTCCACCAGCTTGGTGTCGCGCTTCATCAAGGCGGCCGTGTGGGCCTTGGACTGCGAAATGCGGGCAGAGGCCACATTGGCGCCGTTCAAGCGCACAAAGGCCAGCAAGTGCCCGCCGTCGTCGCACACGGCGATGGACACCGGCCAGGCCTGCTTCAAAGCCTCGGCCTGCGCGGCCTGCAAGATGCGCTGGGCATCGTCGTGTTCAAGGGCGGGCTTGGCGATCATGGCGTGCTCCCAAAAGTGGCATGGACAAAGCTTGTTCTGCCTGACACGCAAATGGCGGGCCTGCCTGATGGGATCGACCGTAGGCACCGCAAACCAGCCCAAGGCAGCTTACGCCGCAACCGCTCGCTCCACCACCACAAAGTGCTTGCGCACCGGGCTGATCACTTCGAACGCGCCCTCAAAGCCTGCCGGGATCACCGCGCCCTGCCCCGCCAGCACGTCCACAAAAGCGCCCTGGGCGTCGTACAGCCGAACGTGTCCTTCCAACACAAAGAAATACTCTTCTTTGTTGGGCGCGAACACGATGCGCCAACGACCCACCTCACAGGCCCAGATGCCCGCTGTGGTCTGCCCATCGCTTGAGGCGTACAAGGCCCATGTCTCACGGCGCGGGTTGCCCGCCTGCAAACGGTCGGGCCGTGGGTGGTCGATCACACCGGCTTGCGTGGGCAGGTCAAAGCGAACGATGGCAGGTGATGCGGCGGCAGGGCTCATGCGAGGTGTTCGTCCAGAATCCAAAAAGCGAATGGGGCCAAGTCAATCACCCCAGTCACAACGCCAAGAAGTGCGTGCGGTAGTAAGCCAACTCGTCGACCGACTCCAAGATGTCGGCCAGCGCCGTGTGCTTTTGCGCTTTTTTGAAGCCTTCGGCCAAGCCGGGCTTCCAGCGCTTGGCCAGCTCCTTCAAGGTGCTGACGTCCAGGTTGCGGTAGTGAAAATAAGCCTCCAGCGTGGGCATGTAGCGCGCGAGAAAACGCCGGTCCTGGCAGATCGAGTTGCCGCACATGGGCGAGCGGTTCGGGCCCACATAAGGCTTCAAAAACGCGATCACCGCTTTGGCCGCTTCCTCTTCGGTCACGGTCGAGGCCTTCACGCGCTCGATCAGGCCGCTCTTGCCATGCACGCCCTTGTTCCACTTGTCCATGCCATGGAGCATCTCGTCAGACTGGTGGATGGCCAGCACCGGCCCTTGCACGCGCACGTTGAGGTGCGGGTCGGTCACCACCACGGCAATCTCGATGATGCGGTCGTGGTCGGGCTTGAGCCCGGTCATCTCCAGGTCGATCCAGATCAGGTTCTGGTCGCTCTTGGGCAACACAGGGGTGGCAGGCTCAAGGGCCGGACTGGCCGGGCTCGCATCTAAGGGGAGGTCGCTCATGCTGGTGACAAAACGGGGCAAAAAGGGAGACACGGCCTGGCGCTGGGTGGCATCCAACCCCTGCCCTCAGGGATTTGCGCGGCGCGCAGAACGCCAGATTGTGCGGCAAACGTACACTGGCGCCCATGCATGCCCTTGACCTGACCTGGCTGTTCGCCGCCTTCCTGACCGCCTCCGTGTTGACCAAGTTGTGGCTCGACACCCGACAGGCGCGCCACGTGAGCCAGCACCGCGATGCCGTCCCCGCCGCCTTCGCCCAAGAAGTGACCCTGGCCAATCACCAGCGCGCGGCCAACTACACCATCGACAAGCTCAACTTCGGCCTGGTCAGCACCGTGGTCAGCACCGCTGTGCTGCTGGGCTGGACGCTGATGGGCGGCTTGGACGCCCTCAACCACACCCTGCGCGAAGCCATCTACCCACGCTGGGGCGGCCTGGCCTACCAGCTGTCGCTGCTGGGCGCCTTCAGCCTGATCGGCGGCCTCATCGACCTGCCACTCGAGGCCTGGAACACCTTCCGCCTGGAGCAACGCCACGGCTTCAACCGCATGAGCTGGGGTATGTGGCTGGGCGACCTGCTCAAGCAGACCCTTGTAGGCGTTCTGATCGGCGCACCGATTGCCGCA
>JAVLFO010000416.1:0-1505 GCA_046052805.1 Aquabacterium sp.
GAGATCTACACTTCTAGCTTCGTCGGCAGCGTCAGATGTGTATAAGAGACAGTCGTGCAAGCGGTGAGTTTCTGGTTCATCCAGGGCAGCGTCGACGGCAACGCCCGCCAGTCCATTCACCAAGAGCTGAACAACGGACGCGAGGTCTTTTTGCGCTTGCTCGCGCAAAACACGGCCAACCTGGAACAAGCCGCGCGCGTGCTGACCGCCGACTACGGGTTCCGTTCGGCCGTGGCCAGCAACGACCAAGACACCCTGCAGTCGGCACTCGAGAACAACAACGAGCGGGAGCAAGCGAGCTTGGGTGTGTTCACCGACGCACAGTTCAACCTCAAGGCAACCGCCGGCAACGCCTCGCCTGCCTTCATCGCGGCAGTTGAGCACTACGGACGGCAAGTCATGTCGGGCGAAGGCATGACGCCCAGCGCCGAGGTCATCGACGGCCAGCTCTACCAAATCGTGGCCGTGCCTGTGCGTGCGCCCGCCATCATTGGCTGGGTGGGCATGGGCTTTCGGGTCGACCAGAGCCTGCTGCGTGACATGCAGCGCCTGTCGGGCCTCGAAGTGGCGGTGATGCAGCGCAAGGCCGATGGGCACTGGACGCTCAACGCCAGCACCGTCCACAACGACAACCCACAAGCACTGGTTGCAGCCTGGGAAGCGCGCATGCGCAGCCCAGACGACAAGCAAGCCGGGCGCACGCAGGCCGACATCATGGTGGCCGACACCGAATACAGCACCGAGGTGGTGACCCTGCCGGGCGCCAGCGGCCAAGAAGGCGTGAGCGCCGTCTTGCTGCGTTCGGTCGACGAGGCCCTGGCGCCTTACCGTCAGCTCAAGCTGGCCCTGTTGATCCTCACCGGGCTGAGCGTTGGTGTGTTCGCGGTGGGCGGCCTGTTCACCGCACAGCACGTGACCACACCCTTGCGTGCTTTGTCAGATGTCGCCAAGCGGCTCGAGCGCGGTGACTACGGCGCCGAAGTCGACGACCCCAAAGCGCCCAAGAGCCGCGACGAGATTGGCGAGCTGGCCCAGTCGTTTGAGTCCATGCGCCAAGCCATCCAGGCGCGCGAGAGCGAGATCCTGCGTCTGGCCTACCAAGATGCATTGACCGATCTGCCCAACCGCGAGCAGTTCCGCCACGACCTGCGCCAGGCCATCCACAAAGCCACCACCGACGGCACGCCCTGCGCTGTCTTGCTGCTTGACCTGGACCGCTTCAAACACGTCAACGACGTGCTGGGGCACCGCTTTGGCGACCGTCTGCTGCGTGCCGTGGCCATGCGCCTGCGCGACGAAGCTTTGCGCGGCGTGCCCTCGATCCTGGCGCGGCTGAGTGGCGACGAGTTCGCCGTGCTGCTGCCCAACACCGACGCACGCTCGGCGCTGAACGCCACGCAACGCATCCTGGCCTCGTTCGAGCAGCCCATCAAACTGGACGACCACACGGTCGACCTGGGCGCTGGCATTGGCGTGGCCTCCAGCCCCGAGCATGGCGTGGAGGC
>JAVLFO010000417.1:0-2666 GCA_046052805.1 Aquabacterium sp.
GACTAGTCGTCGGCAGCGTCAGATGTGTATAAGAGACAGATCAACATGGGCGTGAACCTGGGCGTGCTGCCCACGAAGGGCTTGACCTTGCCCTTGATGAGCTTCGGTGGCTCGGGCGTGATGCTCAACTGCATCGCCTTGGCGATTTGCTTGCGCGTCGATATCGAGAACCGCCAACTCATGAGGGGTGGCCGCGCATGAGCAAGCACCTCGTCATCATGGCCGCAGGCACGGGTGGGCACATCATGCCCGGCCTGGCCGTGGCCGACGAAATGAAACGCCGTGGCTGGAGCGTGAGCTGGTTGGGTACACAAGCCGGCATGGAAAACCGCTTGGTGCCGCCCACCGGTATCCCGCTGGACACCATCGCCTTCAACGGCTTGCGCGGCAAGAACCTCAAGGACACCCTGTTCGGCGGTGTGCGCCTGCTCAAGGCCTTTGCCGACTGCTACGCCATCCTCAAGAAGCGCAAGGCCGATGCGGTGCTGGGCATGGGCGGCTATGTGTGCTTCCCCGGTGGTGTGATGAGCGCCGCGCGCGGTCTGCCCTTGGTCATGGTCAATGCCGACGCCGCCTTGCTCTTGAGCAACAAGGCCTTGCTGCCCATCACCGACGTGCTGGCCTGTGGCTTTGACGGCCCCGCCTCACAGCACAAGGCGGCCCGCGTGACGGGCAACCCCGTGCGCGCCGAGATCGAGGCCATCTTGGACCCGGTGCAACGCTATGCGCCCCGGACCGGCCCCTTGCGCGTGCTGGTCGTGGGCGGCAGCTTGGGGGCCCGCGTGCTCAACGACACGGTGCCCCGCGCCTTGGCCTTGATCCCGCGCGAGCAGCGTCCACGCATCACCCACCAAACGGGCATGGCCAACCTCGACGACGTCAAAGGCACCTATGCCGAAGTGGGGCTGGTGCCGGGCATGGACGCTGAGGTGCTGCCCTTCATCAACAACATGGCCCAGCGCCTGGCCGATTGCGACGTGATCGTGTGCCGCGCTGGCGCCATCACGGTGAGCGAGCTGTGTGCGGCCGGGGTGCCCAGCATCCTGATCCCGCTGATCGTCTCGACCACGGCGCACCAGCGCGACAACGCAGCCTACATGGCCGGACACGGCGCTGCCGTGCACCTGCCACAAACCGAGTTGAGCCCCGAGGCGCTGGCGCAGCGCTTGATGACCCTCAACCGCGATGACCTTTTGACCATGGCCAGCAAAGCGCGCGCCTTGGCCCGCCTGCAATCGGCCGCAGCTGTGGCCGATGCCATCGAGCGAAACGTGAAACCCTCTTCTGAAAAGGCAGCGTCATGAAGCACGCCGTCAAGCACATCCACTTCGTCGGCATCGGTGGTGCCGGCATGAGCGGCATCGCCGAGATCTTGCACAACCTGGGCTACGTGGTCTCGGGCTCTGACCAGTCGAGCAGCGCCACCTCGCGCCGCCTGGCCAGCCTGGGCATCAGCGTGTTCGAGGGCCATGCGGCCGCGCACATCGAAGGCGCTGAAGCCGTGGTCACGTCTACCGCAGTCAAGGGAGACAACCCCGAGGTCATCGCCGCACGCGCCAAGCGCATCCCCGTGGTGCCGCGCGCCGTGATGCTGGCCGAGTTGATGCGCTTGCGCAAAGGCATTGCCATTGCCGGCACGCACGGCAAGACCACCACCACCTCACTGGTCACCGCCATCTTGGCCGAGGCCGGTGTCGACCCGACCTTCGTGATCGGCGGCAAGCTCAACAGCGCAGGCGCCAACTCGGCCTTGGGCAAGGGCGAGTACATCGTGGTCGAGGCCGATGAGTCAGACGCGTCTTTCTTGAACCTGCTGCCGGTGCTGTCGGTCGTCACCAACATCGACGCCGACCACATGGACACCTATGGCCATGACTTTGCCAAGCTCAAGCAGGCCTTTGTCGAGTTCTTGCACCGCATGCCGTTTTACGGCTCGGCCATCGTGTGCGCCGACGACCCCGGCGTGCGTTCCATCATCCCCATGGTCTCGCGTCCGGTGATCAGCTACGGTTTTGGCGAAGACGCGCAGGTGCGTGCCGTCAACGTCGAGGCCTTGCCGGGCGGCCAAATGCGCTTTGTGGTGCAGCGCCGCAACGGCGTCGTCATGCCCGACATGAACGTCACCCTGAACCTGCCTGGCGTGCACAACGTGCTCAACGCACTGGCCGCCATTGCGGTGGCCACCGAGATCGAGTTGCCTGACGAGCCCATCATCAAGGCGCTGGGCGAGTTCACTGGCGTGGGCCGACGCTTCCAGCGTTACGGTGAATTCAACACCACCGATGGTGGCCGCTTCACCCTGATCGACGACTACGGCCACCACCCGGTCGAGATGGCTGCCGTGATCGCGGCCGCGCGCGGCGCTTTCCCGGGGCAGCGCTTGGTGCTGGCCTTCCAGCCCCACCGCTTCACGCGCACCCGCGACTGCTTTGAAGACTTTGTCAAGGTGCTGGGCACCGCCGATGCCGTGCTGCTGACCGAGGTCTACAGCGCCGGTGAGTCGCCCATCGTGGCGGCCGATGGCCGTGCGCTGACCCGTGCCGTGCGCGTGGCGGGCAAGGTCGAGCCCATGTTTGTCGACGAGGTTTCTGACCTGCCTCAAGCCATTGCCCAAAACGCCCGCGCGGGCGATGTGGTGATCTGCATGGGCGCAGGCACCATCGGTC
>JAVLFO010000418.1:0-1670 GCA_046052805.1 Aquabacterium sp.
CAGCATGCGCTTGAGTTTGCTCTTGCGCAAAGCCCAGCGCAGCGCGCTGCTATCGGCAGGCTCAGACAGCACCACCGTGTCAGCAGGTTCTCCACGGCGCACATAAAAGCGATCAAATGTGGACTGCGTCATGCCCCATTTGTGCAAGAACTGCTTACGTCCATCGTTCTTGACAACTTTGCCGGTTGATTTGCACTGGAAGTGGTAAACCAAAGAGTCGCCCACACCCAAGAAGACACGGCAGCCGGCGTGCCACATCTTCATGGAGAAGTCGTTGTCGCTGCTCATGCCGGGGCTCAGTTCGGTGCTGTAACCACCAACGCGGTGCCACCAGCGGCGGTGTACCACGGTGGGTGGCCAAGTTGAGCCCAACCAATCAGCCCGGACCAATTTGGGTGCTTGTTGCAACAAGCCAGCTTCGTCAAAAGTTTGAACGCTGTCGCCGAAGTTGGCCACCACCACGCAGGCATTGCGTGAGTCTTTGGGCTCGACCATCGTGCCTGAGAGCATGAACAGGTCAGACGGCATTTGAGCCACGCGCTGGAGCAAAGCGGTGTCCCAGCCTGGCAGCGCGTACATGTCGTCGTTCATGTAGACGATGTAGTCATGCCGAGCCAGGGCTGCGGCTTCATTGACCGCAAAGCAAATGCCGATGTTGGTGTCTGAGTAGGTGGCGTCCAGACCCGAGGCTCGAACCCACTCGCGGCTGCCGTCGCTGCCGTCGTTCACGTGCACGCTGATTTGGTGCACATGGGCGGAGTTTTTGCGGATGCTGTCCACGCACAACTGGAGGTACTCCAGGCTGTTCCAGGTGGGGATGACGATGCTGAACATGGG
Organism: Aquabacterium sp.; assembly: GCA_046052805.1. Taxonomy (GTDB): domain Bacteria; phylum Pseudomonadota; class Gammaproteobacteria; order Burkholderiales; family Burkholderiaceae_C; genus Aquabacterium. Next base: position 838 of record JAVLFO010000418.1, read on the forward strand.
TGTTTGCGTAGCGCTAAGAAGGTGTCACAAGGCCGAGCCACGCGTTCGTGCCAAGCTGTATTTCAAGAAAGTGGTTCGCGCATTCATTTTCGCGATCGCCATACCAGCCTGCCCATCCAAAAAGCCTGCCCGGATCACAAAGGTGCGCACCCAGGCCCAGCTGCCTTTGATGTAGGGCGTTGGCGCTGCCACGCGCTTGCCGGACTGGGCCAGTTGCTTGGCGCCCGCTTGGCCGTAGTCCACCACCTTTTTGTCGACGTCGGCCATGTTGCGGTAGCTGTGGTGCAGCAGGTCGTGGCGCAGTGGGCTGACGGGGTCGTCCAAGATGAGGTGCTCGTGCACGAGGTGGTCTGAGAACCGGCCTCGGCCGCGTCGAAACAGCCGGGGGCTGGTGTCGGGATACCAGCCGCAATGCCGCACGGGTTGGCCTAAAAAGTAGGTCAGTCGCGGTGACGAGAACGCTTGTGGCGCCGAGGTCTGGATGGCTTGGCGCATCTCTTGTGCCAGCGCGGGGGTAACGCGTTCGTCGGCATCGATGCTCAACACCCAGTCGCACGTGGCTTGCGACAGCGCTCGGTTTTTCTGAGCGCCAAAGCCAGGCCAGTCTGGTGTGCTGATCACCTTGGCGCCCATGCGCCGCGCGATGTCGACCGTGCCGTCGGTGCTGCCCGAGTCCACCACGACCAGCTCGTCAGCCCATTGGACCGAAGCAAGGCAGTCTTCGATGTTGTGCGCCTCGTTCTTGGCAATGATGGTCACACTGAGGGTGGGGCGAGGCATGCGGAGCGGGCGGTGGTTCAGATCGGGCCGAAACTTGGCGCATGATTGTCGCC
>JAVLFO010000419.1:0-5287 GCA_046052805.1 Aquabacterium sp.
TCAAGGTGCTGACCCATGGCCGCAAGAACCCCGTCATCGCCACGGTGGTCGAGCCTGTGGAAGAGGTCATTGCCGCTCCTGTGGCCGCGGCCGAACCCGCCAAGGGCAAGAAGAAGAAGTAATCTTCTTACGCTGCCCCCAAAGCCTTCGGGCTTTGCGTCAAGCCCCGCTCAAGCGGGGCTTTTCTGTTTCTGCGCGCCACTCAGATAATCTGCACCATCATGATTCGACTCTTTGTCGGCCTGGGCAATCCCGGCCCTGAATACGAAGACACCCGTCACAACGCTGGGTTTTGGTACATCGACGAGCTGGCGCGCCGCCTGAAGGTGCAGCTGCAGCCCGATCGGGCCTACCACGGCTTGGTGGCGAGGGCGAACACGCCCGAAGGGCCGGTTTGGCTGCTGCAGCCCATGACCTACATGAACCACTCGGGCAAGTCGGTCGGTGCTTTGGCGCGCTTTTTCAAGATCGCGCCCGAAGAGGTGCTGGTGGCTCATGATGAGCTCGACATCCTGCCAGGCCAAGTCAAACTCAAAAAGAGCGGCGGTCACGGCGGTCACAACGGGCTGCGCGACATCCATGCACAGATGGGCTCGCCCGATTACTGGCGTTTGCGCCTGGGCATTGGTCACCCCGGCATCAAAACCGAGGTCGCGGGCTTTGTGCTTCGCAAGCCGCCCCAAGCCGAACGCGAGGGGATCCACAAATGCATTGCCCAAGCCATCGACGCCACCGAGGCGCTCTTGGCCGGCGACATGAACAAGGCCACTGCCCTGGTGCATGCGCAGCCGCAGCGGCCCAAGCCTCCGCGCAAAGCGCCACCCGTCGCTGCACCAACGACACCCACACCAGCGCCAGGCCATCCCCCAGAAACGCCAGACACGAAAGCGACTTGAGATGACGTCAGGGCAATGGATCCGATCAGGGCTCCTCACCGCGACGCTGTGCGCAGTGGCACCAGCGCTGTTTGCACAAGCCTTACCGGCAGCGCCTGGCACGGTGTATCGGTGCGCCCATGCGCAAGGGCCGGTCACTTACAGCCAGCAGGCTTGCGCCGAACACGCCCAGGTCCTCAAGGTTCAAGACGATCGCAGCGCCGCACAGATCCAACAGTCGATGACATCGCAGGCACGCGATGTGAAGCTGGCCAAGCAGCAAAGCCGACACCGCCAGCACATGGAACGCGTCGGCTCAGCCAGCCCTGCCAAGCCACTCACGGTGATCGCACTTCACCGTGCCGCGCCCAAACCCGGCAGTACCAAGCCCAACGACGCTCAAACCCACCACCCTCGCCCGTTCAAGGCCGTGGTGCCCAAGACCAACACCGAAGGCACCGCTGGGCAGGCCACAGCCACACCGCCAGCCGCTCACTGAGCAGCGGTCAGCTGAAGGCGCTTGTATTTGGCGAGCAGCTGCTCAGGGGTCTCGACGTGCGCTGGGTTGACGGGGATGCACTCAACTGGGCACACCTGCACACACTGGGGCTCACCAAAGTGGCCGACACACTCGGTGCACTTGGCGGGGTCAATCACGTAGATGGACTCGCCCATCGAGATGGCCTGGTTGGGGCACTCGGGCTCGCACACATCGCAGTTGATGCATTCGTCGGTGATGATCAGGGCCACAGCGTTTCTACCTTGGACTCACCGGCACATCAAACGGCCTTGCGGGCCACACGGGCCTGCAGACGCGCCAAGACGCTGGGCGCCACGAACTTGGAGACATCGCCCCCCAGCACGGCGATTTCGCGAACAAAGGTGCCCGACACGAATTGGTACTGGTCTGACGGCGTCAAGAACACCGTTTCGACGTCAGGCATCAACTGACGGTTCATGCCCGCCATCTGGAACTCGTATTCAAAGTCGCTGACAGCGCGCAGGCCTCGCACCACCACCTTGCCGCCGTGCGCAACCACGAAGTCGCGCAGCAAGCCCGAAAAAGCGATGACCTCAACATTGGGGTAGGCACTGGCCAGCTCCTTGGCCATGTCCAAACGCTCCTCGAGCGAGAACATGGTTTTCTTGTGGTGCCCGGCAGCCACGGCCACGATCAGCCGCCCAAACAACTGACTGGCACGCCGCATCAAATCGGCATGCCCCAGGGTCATGGGATCAAAGGTGCCGGGGTAGACGGCAATGGGGCCAGACACAGAACTCAAACAATGCTCCCGAGGCAAATGATGGCCGAGCCATCCGCATGAAGGCCGCCAGTGTAAGACCGGCGCGTGCGCCCGGGGCAGAAAGCCTCAGCCCGCCATGCGCTGAAAGAGGTGAAAGTGCACGGCGCCAGCCTGCCCCTGGCGATGCACCCGCAATTGCCGGCGAAGCGCTTCGTGCGCCTCATGACCTGGCAAGGCATCCCACGCCGCAGAAGCTTCCAGGTAGATCCAGCCAGACACAGGCACACACTCGATCGCCGCTTGGAGCGCAGGCCAGAAAAGGTCGTCTTCAAAAGGCGGGTCGATGAAGACCAGGTCAAACGCGGCCTGCCGTACCGCTTGACGCATCCAGCTCAGGGCGTCCGCCTGGGCCACTTGCACCTGGGTGGCCGAGAGCTTGGCTTGCGTGGCCTTGAGCGACCTGGCCAGCGCGGGCTCGCGCTCGAGCAACCAGACCTCTTGGGCGCCGCGCGAGGCGGCCTCGAAGCCCAGCGCCCCGGAGCCTGCAAAGGCGTCCAGCACGCGCCAGCCGCTGAGGTCGTGTCCCAGCCAGTTGAACAGGGTTTCGCGCACACGGCTGGGCGTGGGGCGCAAACCAGCGGCCACGGGCACAGGCAGCGGGCTGCGCTTCCACTGCCCACCGATGATGCGAACCTCTTGCGCGGCTGAGCGTGCCACCTTGGCCGACGCATGCTGTTGGGCATCGCGGGCTGTCCGTGTAGGTGGGGCTGCCGGCGACCGGCCAGGCGTGTGCCGCGAAGGGCGAGAAGCGCTCATGTGAGACCCATTCAAGCCAGACCCTTCCAAACGAGGGCCAAAGCAAGCGGTATTGTAAAAAGCCCCGCATCTACAATGGGTGCCATGTTCAGTTTCATCAAGAAAAAGCTGGGTTGGGGCCAAACCGCAACCGAGTCTGAGGCCCCAGAGGCCGCGCCCGGCTCCACCGCTGCTGCACCGCAGGCAGCGCCAGCCAGCACGGCCACCGCGCCGATGGCAGCCGAACCGAGTGTGGTTGCTGCGCCAGCAGCCGCCCCCGAGCGCCGCTCGTGGCTGGACAAGCTGCGCATGGGCTTGCGCAAAACGGGGTCGAGCATCGCGCAGGTCTTCACGGGCACGCAGATCGACGACGCGCTGTATGAAGAACTCGAAGAGGCCTTGCTGATGGCCGACGCGGGTGTGGCCGCCACCGAGCACCTGCTGCAAGACCTCAAGCGGCGCGTCAAAGAGACCAAGGCCACCGAGCCCTCGCAGGTCAAGGCCTTGCTGATCGACGCCATCACCGAGTTGCTACAGCCACTAGAGCGCGGCTTGGTGGTGGGGCTCCACACCCCAACCGTCATCATGGTGGCCGGCGTCAACGGCGCCGGTAAAACCACCAGCATTGGCAAGCTCACGCGCCACCTGTCTGAATCAGGGCAACGTGTGTTGCTGGCTGCGGCCGACACCTTCCGGGCTGCCGCGCGCGAGCAGTTGCTGGTTTGGGCTGATCGCAACAGCGTCGACATCGTGAGCCAAGAAGGCGGCGACCCCGCGGCCGTGACCTTTGACGCCGTGCAAGCAGGCCGCTCACGCGGTTGTGACGTGGTGATCGCAGACACGGCCGGCCGACTGGCCACACAGCTGCACCTGATGGAGGAGCTGCGCAAGGTCAAACGCGTGATCGGCAAGGCCATGGATGGCGCACCTCACGAGGTGCTGCTGGTGGTCGATGGCAACACGGGGCAAAACGCCTTGTCTCAGGTCAAGGCCTTTGACGAAACGCTGGGCCTGACCGGCCTGATCGTGACCAAGCTCGATGGCACCGCCAAAGGTGGCGTGCTGGCTGCGATCGCTTTGTGGTCGCGCCAACGCGACAGCGCTGTGCCGGTGTATTTCATTGGCGTGGGCGAAAAGCTCGAAGACCTGCAGACCTTCAACGCCCGCGAGTTTGCTCAGGCTTTGCTGAGCTGACTCATTTGGCGTGGCTGCGCTGGGGCTCATCCAGCGGCATTGGGCCAGAGTCCAGGTCATCGAACCACGTTGATGGCTGAGGCTCTCGGCGATCAGCCTCGGTCTGGTCTTTTTCAGACCAATCATCGAGGTTGAAGTCCACCGGTGACTCGTCCACCATCAGGCCATGCATATGGCCGACCGGGCTTTGCATGGACGCCACCACAGCGGCAGCCTCGGCATCGCGTCGGGCCACGTTCAAATCGGCATAGCCCGCGCGCCCCGCCGCATTGATGGCCGAGCCCAAAATGGCCTCGCGCACCACCGCCGGCCCAGGCAAAGCGCCTTCCAGCCACACGTGCACCGGGATCCGGGCGGCCGTGAGCACCCGGTCCATGCGGGCGTGCCGCTTTTGCGAGCGCTCTTTTTCACGCGAGGAGCTTTGGCGAATCTCGACCACAGCCACGACCTGATAGGCTGCATCGCAAACCACCAAGTCGGCGCACAAGGAGCCCACACGGCGCAGCCATTCGCTGTAAGAGTTTTCGGTGGGGACTTTGATGAAGCGGGCCACGGGCACCTGACCCAAGATCATGTGGTCGGGCAGCGCCTTGCGCAGCACGTGGTAGGCCTCGCGCTCAGAGGTGTTGAGCACGCGGGTCGAGACCGGCTCCCAGGCCAACAAGGTGTCGAGGTGCTCTTCTTGCGGAGCACGCTTGCCAAACGGCGATTTGACCGAGGGTGACTTGGCCGGGGCTTTGCTCGGGCTGCCCGAACGGGCGCCACGCAACTTGGGCACCACCGGGCGCGAACGCACATGGCGCCACGCCAGCAGGCCACCAGCTGCCAGGACGCCCGCCACCAGCAGCGGCCACATCAAGACCCCATCCACCATCGCGGACACCCCGTTCATGTCGATGCACGCAGCATGCGCCAACGTGCACCGTCTTTATCGGTCAAACAGGGCTGCTTCTGAAGCTTTCGCAAGCCCCGGACACACAAATCACACCCACTGACAAGATGGGCCGACTACAGGCAGCATCCCTACTCAGCGTCCCATGCCGGGCATGCCTTTCATGCCACCCATGCGCTTCATCATCTTGAAGAGGCCGCCGCCCTTCATCTTTTTCATCATGGTTTGCATTTGCTCGAACCTGTCTCTTATACACATCTGACGCTGCCGACGAACTCTAGGGTGTA
>JAVLFO010000420.1:0-1751 GCA_046052805.1 Aquabacterium sp.
CCGGTGGCCAGCCCATCGATGGCACCTTGTCGGTGGCGGCGATGACGCGCGAGTTGCATGCCGAAGGCGCGCGTCGCATCGTGGTGGTCAGCGACGCGCCCGACAAATACAGCACCATGCTGGACTTGGCCCCGGCGGTCGAGGTCTACCACCGCGACGACCTCGACACCGTGCAAAAGATGCTGCGCGAGGTGGCTGGCTGCACGGTACTGATCTACGAGCAAACCTGCGCCACCGAAAAGCGCCGCCGCCGCAAGCGCGGCATCATGCCCGCCTTGGCCTGCCGCGTGGTCATCAACGAGCAGGTGTGCGAAGGCTGTGGCGACTGCGCGGTGCAATCCAACTGCCTGAGCATCGAGCCTGTTGACACCCCCTTGGGCCGCAAACGCCGCATCAACCAAAGCAGCTGCAACCAAGATTTGTCGTGCCTCAAGGGCCTGTGTCCCAGCCTGGTCACCATCGAAGGCGGACAACTGAAAAAGCCGCAGGCCCAAGCGGGCGGTGCGCAGGGCGTGCCTGACCTGGCCACCTTGCCGCCACTGCCCGTACCGAACTTGCCTGTGTGCGCCAAGCCCTATGGCATCGTGGTGGCGGGCATTGGTGGCACCGGCGTCATCACCATCGGGCAGCTCTTGGGCGTGGCGGCGCACCTTGAAGGCAAAGGCGTGGTCACGCAAGAGTCGGCGGGCTTGGCACAAAAGGGCGGTGCCACCTGGAGCCACGTGCAGATCGCTGACACCCAAGACGCCATCTTCACCACCAAGGTGGGCATGGCCGAGGCCGATCTTTTGCTGGGATGCGACCCCATCGTGGCGGCCCACGCCAACACGCTGGCCACGCTGCAGCTGGGCCGCACGCGCTTGGCCTTGAACACCCACCACACGCCCACCGCGGCCCTGATGCAAGACCCTGAGTGGCACTTTCCGGCCGCGCAGTGCGAAGGCACCTTGAAAGAGGCCGTGGGCGCCACCCACATGCAGCGCCTGGACGCTGTGGCCCTGGCTGAGCGGCTGTTGGGCGACGCCATCTATGCCAACCCCATCATGCTGGGCTTTGCTTGGCAAAAGGGCTGGGTGCCGCTTGGTCTGGATGCCTTGACCCGCGCCATGACGCTCAACGGCGTGCAGGTGGCGCGCAACCTGGCAGCCTTTGAGTGGGGGCGCCGCGCCGCGCACGACCCCGTGTCGGTGGCCCGATGGAGCCTGCCCGCGCGGCCTGTGCACTTTGTGCCGGGTGCCCGCACGCTGGCCGGACGCGGCCTGGTGCAGGCTGACAAGGCGCTGTCGCCCGAGGCCCTGGACGATCTGGTGGCCCAGCGCATGACCGACCTGACGCGCTACCAAGACGCGGCCTACGCGCAGCGTTACCTCGCGGTGGTCAACCGTGTGCGCCAAGCCGAACAGCGTTTGGGCAGCGCCGCTGGCCTGCGCATGAGCACCCTGGTGGCGCAGCACCTGCACCGCTTCATGGCCTACAAAGACGAGTACGAGGTGGCCCAGCAGCTCACCTCAAAAACCTTCCATGCCCAGATCGCGCAGCAGTTCGAGGGCGATTACCGCGTGGTCTACCACCTGGCACCGCCCAGCCTGAATGGCGCGGCACATGGGCCAGTCGTGCGCCCCATCAAGCGTGCGCACGCGGCCTTGTGGCCTTTGGCCATGCGCCTGTTGGGCCACATGCGCGGCCTGCGCGGCACCTGGCTGGACCCCTTTGCCCACAGCGCCGACCGCCGCGAAGACCGCGAGTTGCTG